>JBBDYQ010000007.1 GCA_040901445.1 Thermoleophilaceae bacterium
CGAAATTCCTTGTCGGGTAAGTTCCGACCTGCACGAATGGCGTAACGACTTGGGCGCTGTCTCAACGAGGGGCTCGGTGAAATTGCAGTCTCGGTGAAGATGCCGAGTACCCGCGGCCAGACGGAAAGACCCCGTGAACCTTTACTACAACCTGATATTGGAGTCTGAGGCATCTCGCTCAGGATAGGTGGGAGGCTACGAAGCAGCGGCTGCGGCTGTTGTGGAGCCACCCTTGAGATACCACCCTTGGTGTCTCGGGCTTCTAACTCGCCGCCATGAATCTGGGGCGGAGACAGTGTCAGGTGGGTAGTTTGACTGGGGCGGTCGCCTCCCAAAGTGTAACGGAGGCGCGCAAAGGTTCCCTCAGCACGGTTGGAAATCGTGCGCAGAGTGTAAAGGCAATAAGGGAGCTTGACTGCGAGACTGACAAGTCGAGCAGGTGCGAAAGCAGGCCTTAGTGATCCGGCGGTAGCATGTGGAAGCGCCGTCGCTCAACGGATAAAAGGTACTCCGGGGATAACAGGCTCATCGGGCCCAAGAGTCCACATCGACGGCCCGGTTTGGCACCTCGATGTCGGCTCGTCGCATCCTGGGGCTGAAGTAGGTCCCAAGGGTTGGGCTGTTCGCCCATTAAAGCGGTACGCGAGCTGGGTTCAGAACGTCGTGAGACAGTTCGGTCCCTATCTGCCGTGGGCGTTGGAGAATTGAGAGGAGTCGTCCCTAGTACGAGAGGACCGGGATGAACAGACCTCTGGTGTACCTGTTGTCCTGCCAAGGGCATCGCAGGTTAGCTACGTCTGGATCGGATAACCGCTGAAGGCATCTAAGCGGGAAGCCGGCCTCGAGATGAGTTCTCCCATCCCCTTGAGGGAGTAAGGGCCCTGGAAGACCACCAGGTGATAGGCCGGATGTGTAAGCGCAGCAATGCGCTCAGCAAACCGGTACTAATGCTCCGAGGGCTTGACGGATTCTTTGATACCCGCGAACTTCGCGGCCAACTGTGCGGTTTTGAAGGCCCGGCGCAGAGCGCCGGTCTCGACCACTTTCGGTGGTCATAGCGAGGGGGAAACACCTCTTCCCATTCCGAACAGAGCAGTTAAGCCCCTCAGCGCCGATGGTACTTGGCTCGCAAGGGCCTGGGAGAGTAGGTCGCCGCCGATTAGCTTCACGAGCCGCCCCGACGGGGCGGCTCGTCGCGTTCCGGGCGCGCGGCACTGGCCCGGCGGGGCCCGCAGCACTCGCCCCGGCGCGCGCCCGGCGGCCGGCTTGACTATCGTGCCGCTCCGATGTCAACGCTCGCGATTGTCCTGATCGTCATCGGCGTCGTCTTGGCGCTTCTGCTCCTGGGCGGGGCCATCGCGGCGCGCCGACGCACGGGTGGCGACTATGCCGAGCATGTGGCCCAGGCCGACCATGCGCTGGAGGCCGCCCGCGCGGCCGACCGCGGCTGGGACCGCGACGTTCTCGAGCGCACCGCGCGCGCCGCCCTCGACCAGGCGCGGCCCGGCTGGGGGTACGACGAGCTGCACCTCGTGCTCGTGGACGACCGCCCCGGCGTCGTGGACGACCGCGCCCACCTCGTGGCGATGGGGGACGGCTCGGAGGCACGGCTCGTGCTCACCCGTGAGGCCGGCGGCGAGTGGGTCGTGGAGGGCGTGGAGTAGCCGGCGCGGTGAGCCATGAGCGTCGCGGCCACACCCGTCCTCTGGCACATCGAGATCTCGCACTACAACGAGAAGGCGCGCTGGGCGCTGGACTGGAAGGGCGTGGAGCACGTCCGCAAGGCGCCGCAGCCGGGATTGCACCCGCTGCGGGCCCGGCGCCTGACCGGTGGCGCCACGCTGCCCGTGCTCGAGCTTGACGGCCGTGCGATAGGCGATTCCACGCGGATCATCGCGGAGCTCGAGGCGCGCTTCCCGGATCCGCCGCTGTATCCGGCCGAGACGACGGATCGCCGGCGAGCGCTGGAGATCGAGGACTTCTTCGACGAGCAGGTGGCGCCGGATGTGCGGCGGCTGGTGTTCTTCCACGTGCTGAGCTCGCCGGGCGCCGCCGGCTCGATGGCCGAGCTCAGCCGGGCCGGCCCCCTGAAGGCGCGCGGGCTGCGGCTGGCGCTGCCGCTCGTCCGCCGGGATGTGAAGGCCCGCTACGGGGTGAGCGCCGAGGGTGCCGAGACCGCGCTCACCAAGATCCGGGCGGGGCTTGCGCGGATCGAGGATGACCTCCAGCCTGGCGGCCACCTCGTGGGCGATGGCTTCTCGGTGGCCGACCTGACGGCCGCGGCCATCCTCGCGCCGCTGGCGCGGCCGCGGGAGTACCCCTACCCGTTCCCGACGGTGCCGCCGTCGGTCCACGAGATCCGGGAGTCGCTCGAGGGCCGTGCCCTGGAATGGGTGCGCGAGACCTACGCCCGCCACCGGCCGCCCTCCGCCGAGGTCGGCAGCTAGAGCTAGCACCGCCGGTCAGGCTGGGCACACGCCGGCGGCGCCGGTATGCGAACGCGCACGCGGGAGCACGGTGCCGGGCCGGCGCGCCGGCCAGTCCCAGCCGCACGACACGGGCGCCCGCGGCTCTACGTCGACCTCCTCGACGCCGAACTCGCCGAGCGTGGCGAACTCCACGGCGACGTCGAGGCTCCGTACGAGCCGGCGGCGCAGCGGGCGAGAGGGGGGTGAGGCGAATGAGAGCGGGCCCGGGAACATGTGTTCGCAAGGCTAGGGAGCGCGTCAGACGGAAGCGGCCCAGGGCTGCAAGATCGCTTGCAGTGGGCCGGGGGCTCAGCGCGTGCGCAGCGTGACCGTGCGCGAGGTGCCGCCCACGGTGCCGTCCGTGTAGCGGTAGCGGTACTGGCCGCTGCGGGCGCGGACGGACCTGCGGAAGTACCCGCGCGAGTTGGTGCGCACCTCGGCGAGCCGGCGGAACGCACCGCGCCTGGCGCTGCGGTACTCGATGACCACCTGGTGGCGGCCGCCCGGGCGCGCGTGACCCCAGAGGCTCACACGGCGGCCGCGCCGCGGCCGCGTGGTGGACGGCACGAGCGGATGGGCGAAGGAGCGGAAGGCCGGCTTGGGCCGCTGGTCGCGGAACAGCAGGCCGCTCTGGAACTCGTTGAATGCGTCCGCGCCCTGACCGACGGCGCCGTCGGTCAGCCGGAACTGGTTGATGCCCCGCACGCGCGGGGTGCGCCAGGCGGTGAACGCCGCGTCCTGGATCCAGCGGTTCTGGCGCGACAGCGGGATGCCGGCGAAGGGGTCCGGCGGATCGGTCTGGTAGCCGAACTCCGTGTAGTAGACGTCGAGGCGGCGGCCCGACGACGCGCGGATGGCCCGCCGGCGGGTGAGGCCGTCGAGCGTGCGCAGCAGCCGCCGCCAGTCGCCTATGGCGGCGTCGTCACGTCGTGGCGAGCGCGAGCGCGGCGAGCGGAACAGCTGGTAGGGGTGGTGGCCGATGGCGTCGGCGGGGACCGGCTCGAAGCCGCGGCAGCGCCCCGAGCGCACGTTGCGGAAGCGCGTGCTCACACAGCCCATCTCGCGCAGGAACTTGAGCGGCCGGATGGGCCGGGTGGTGCCGCGGTCGTCGCGGCCGCTGGGCGCGAGCTCGCCGATGAGCACGAGCGAGTCCGGTGCCGCGGCCTTGATGACCGGGTAGGCAGCCTGCACGAGCTCGCGGTAGAGGTGGGGGGAGACGGAGCCGCGGCGATCGCTCTGGGGCTGCAGCCAGGCGCCCTGATTGGGCTCGTTGTAGATGCCGAAGTGGTCCACGAAGGCCCCGTAGCGAGCGGCGACGGCGAACGCGAAGGCGGCGTACTCGGCCGGCTTGGGGCGCCAGACGTCGTTGCGCCTGCTGGGCTGCTCGGAGGCCCAGTACGGGAACGGGCTCGAGATCGAGATCATCACCGTCAGACCGTGCTCCGCGGCGGAGGAGACCACGGCGTCGAGCTGGCCCCAGTTGTATCCGGCGGCCGTGTGGTCGGCGCCGTCGAAGCCGCTCGGCTTGCGCCTCGACGTGGGGCGCGGGGCGATCTGGTTCCAGAAGGCCGACACGCGCACGCGATCCACGCCGAGGGCGCGGAAGATGGTCATCGACGCGTCGACGTTCGCGCGCGAGTTCCCGAGCAGGAGCTGGTCGTCCATGATCGAGACCTCGAGGTCGCGCGCGGCGTGGGCCGGAGCGGCCGCGCCGAGGAGCGCGGCGAGCGCGAGCAGCGCCGCGAGCGTGCGCCTTGGAGCGTGGAGTCTGGGCATGCGGACGGGTTCAGCCATCGGGCGCCTCTACAACCCGCGGCGGCTACTGAAGGTTTCGGCGCTACAGAGGCAAACTTGAGCGCTGTCGGCGCCGGTAGGCTCCACCCTCGTGAGCCCGCCATTCTCCCACCGGCTGCGCGCACGCTACTCGGAGTGCGACATGCAGGGGGCGGTGTTCAACGCCCACTACCTGAGCTACTTCGACGTGGCCATCACCGAGCTC
The DNA here is from genome assembly GCA_040901445.1 of Thermoleophilaceae bacterium. GTDB lineage: Bacteria > Actinomycetota > Thermoleophilia > Solirubrobacterales > Thermoleophilaceae > JBBDYQ01. Next base: position 4,468 of record JBBDYQ010000007.1, read on the forward strand.
TGGCGTGAGGCCTACGGGCCCTGGGAGGAGCTGACGGCGAGCGGCGTCGACATGGTCGTGGCGGAGGCCAACGTCCGCTACCGCTCACCGCTGCGCTTCGACGACGAGTTCGACGTCGAGGTGGTGGTGGAGAAGATCGGCACCACGGCGATCACCACCCGCCTGACGATCGTCCGCGCCGGCGAGCGCCTCACCGAAGGCCGCCTGCGCCACGTCGTCATCGACATCGCGTCCAGGGACAAGACCGCCATCCCCGATGACCTGCGCCGTGCGATCGAGGCCTACGCGGCGGAGCCCGCGCGGTGATCCACCTCCGGATCGTCGCCCCGGCCCACAGCTCCCACCAGGCCCTCGAGCTGCTCAAGCGCAGCGAGTCGGTGATCAACGTCGTGCACCTGCACCGCGCGGCCGCCAAGCCCGAGGGCGACGTGATCCTCTGCGACGTCGTGCGCGAGGACGTGAGCATCATCCTCAGCGACCTGCGCGAGCTCGAGATCCACAAGCAGGGCTCGATCGCGATGGAGGTGATCGACCTCGAGCTGTCCGAGCGCGCGGAGGAGGCGGAGAAGGCCGCGCCGGGCGCGCCGTCCGACGCCGTCATCTGGGAGGAGGTCGAGGCGCGCACCTCGGAGGAGACCGAGCTGTCCGGCACATTCGTGGCGTTCATGACGCTCGCGATGCTGATCGCGATGGTGGGCATCATGCTCGACTCCACCATCCTCATCATCGGGGCCATGGTGGTGGGCCCCGAGTTCGGGCCGATCGCGGGGTTCTGCGTCGCGGTGGTGCAGCGACGCGGCCCACTGGCGCGGCGCTCGCTCAAGGCACTCGCGGTGGGGTTCCCGATCGGGATTCTCGTGACCTTCTGCGTCACGCTCGTGCTCAAGTGGCTGGGCCTGCCGCCGGAGTCCTTCGAGGAGGGCGAGCAGCGCTTCACGCAGTTCATCGCCCATCCCGACTTCTTCTCCTTCCTCGTGGCGTTCCTGGCGGGCACCGCCGGGGTGCTCTCGCTGACCTCCGCGAAGTCCGGCGCGCTCGTGGGCGTCCTGATCTCCGTCACCACCATCCCCGCGGCGGCCAACATCGGCGTGGCGGCGGCGTACACGGACTGGAACGAGTTCGGTGGCGCCGTGACCCAGCTCGCCGTGAACCTCGGCATGATCGGGCTCGCCGGCATCGGCACGCTGGCGCTGCAGCGCCGCCTGTACGTGCGCAGGCGGCGTCGCCACCTGCTCGGCCCGGAGCGCCAGGCGGCCGGGCTGCCCTACGCGCGCAGCGCGCGGGGATCGATGGTGGTGGACGTGAGCCGGTTCCGGAAGAAGCCGTAGGCCCGCGGGCTAAACGGTCGAGCCGAGGGAGGACCAGATGTCGATCTTGGTCCGCACCCGCCCGATCACCTCGTCCGTGAACTCGGTGGTGGTCGCGTGGCCGCCGAGGTCCGGGGTGCGCACGCCGGTGGCGGTGGCCTCGAGCACGGACTCGTAGATCGCCCGGGACGCCAGGTCCGCCTCGGGGACGCCGCTCTCCGCGACGTAGTGGAGCAGCGCGGCGCCCGCCATGATCATCGCCATCGGATTGGCGATGTCCTTGCCCAGCAGCGCGGGCGCCGTGCCGTGCGGCGCCTCGGCCATCACGGTGCGCGGCTCGTGGTCCTCGTCGAAGGAGAGCAGGACCGACTCCGCCCCGGCGATCGAGCCGAACAGCGGCAGCACGAAGTCCGAGAGGCAGTCCCCGTCGCGGTTGAGCGCCGGGATGACGAGCGGGGCGTCGGCGGCGCCGCTCACCAGACCGGCGTACGTGGCGTCGATCAGGACGGGCTGATAGGGCACCTCGGGGTTGCGCTCCGCGGCGGCGTCGAGCTCCTCCTTGAGCATGCCCTCGTACACGGGGCTCACCGTCCACTTGGGCCCGCCGTACACGCGCCCGTGGATCTTCCTCGCGGTGCGGAAGCTGTACTCGGCCACGGCGTGGCACACGGAGCGGCTGACAACCTCGGTGCGGAAGGCCAGCTCGTCGCCGTCGCGCTCCTCCCGCCCCTCCTCGGCGCCGTAGGCGTCGCCCACCGCCATCCGGACGACCGCGATCGGGTAGTGCACGCCCGCCACCGGCGTGACGCCCGGGATGCGGCGGCCGGTTCGGATGATGACCTTGCCGTCCACCGCCTCGCGCAGGATGCGGTTGGGGCTGCCAACGTCGTCCTTGCCCTCGGGCGTGATCGTGGGCGCCTTGAGGCTGAAGCGCGCGTCGCGCATTGCCTTGGCGGCGGCCAGCACCACGTCATTGCCGGTGCGGCGGCGGTTGTCGAGCGCGAGGTCGAAGCGCTCGATCGAGACGTCCACCCTGCACACGCCGGGGTCGAGCACGCGCAGCGCCTGCTCCAGCAGCTCCTGCCCGGTCTCGTCTCCTTCCAGGACAATGATCCGGACGCCCATGCAGCCTGACTCTAACGATGGATGCAGCTGGTGCAGCCGCGGCCTGGACCCGGCCGACTGCTGGCTGCTGGCCGACCCCGCCGGCGGCCGCGCGGCCGCGTTCTGCCGCCTCGAGCACATCGTGCCGTGGGTCATTCGCGGACCCCGGTGGAGCCCGGGCGCGCCGGATCTGCCCGAGCACCCGGATGCCCGGCTCGTGCTGGTGCGCCGGCGCGGCGCCCACGCGATCGCCGAGGGCTTCGCCTCGGTGGGCGATCTGGCGGACTGGGCCAAGGCGGGCGGGCCGTGGGCGGCGTAGGGGTGGCGGATGCGCCGCGTATCCGTCAGAGTGACCGGCGCAGGATGCGGCGTACCGTGAGGGAGGGGAACCGGGCGGCATGGATCCGCTGCTAGTGCTGTTCGGCCTCGGCGTGGGGGCGCTCATCGGCGCCACCGGCGTGGGTGGCGGCTCCGTGATGACCCCGCTGCTCATCCTCGCCTTCGGGACCACGCCCACCGTGGCGGTGGGCACCGACCTCGCCTACGGCGCGGTGACGAAGACCCTGGGCGGCTGGCGCCACCTGCGCATGGGCACGGTGGACACGCGCCTGTCGCTGTGGCTGGCCGCCGGCAGCGTGCCGGGCGCGCTGGGCGGCATCGCCACGCTCGAGTGGCTGCACGGGGCGCACGGGGACGCCTTCGACGACGCCCTGCTGATGGCCATCGGCGTGGCCGTGCTCGTCACCGGGATCGTCGTGCTCGGCCGCACGCTGTTCATGCCGGGCGCGCGCGACTCCGAGCGCGACGAGGCCGACCTGGCGGGCAGGCGCGGGCTCGGCGCTGCGGCGCTCGGGCTGGTGATCGGCTTCGTGATCGGCGCGACCTCGGTGGGCAGCGGCGCGCTCATCGCCGTCGGGCTGATCCTGCTCTTCCGGCTGACGCCCCGCCGCGTCGTGGGCACTGACGTCTTCCACGCCGCCATACTGCTGTGGGTGGCCGCCCTGGCCCATCTCGCGAGCGGCAACGTCGACCTCCTTCTCGGGCTGAACATCCTGCTCGGCTCGCTGCCGGGGGTCTGGCTCGGCACGCACGTCTCGGCGCGCCTCCCCGAGGCGGGGCTGCGGCTTGCGCTGGGCGTGGTGCTGCTCGGCGCCGGAATCGCGGTGTTCGCCAAGGCGGGCTCCCAGGTCCCGGTGGCCGTGCTCGTGGGCGCCGGTGCCGCGCTGGCGGCCGGGGGATGGGCCGCCCGCTCCCACCGGAGCCGCCGCCAGGTGGTGCGGGCGTCGTGACGGACGGATTCCAGTCCACGGGGAAGCCTGCCGCCACCGCCACCGCAGCCGCCACGGGCCGTTCCGACCTGCTGCGCCTGGCCACCGCGGGCTCGGTGGACGACGGCAAGTCCACGCTCATCGGCCGCCTGCTCTTCGACACGAAGCAGATCCTGGCCGACCAGATGGAGGCGATCGAGCGTGCCAGCCGCGAGCGCGGGGACAGCTACCTCGACCTCGGCCTGCTCACCGACGGGCTGCGCGCGGAGCGCGAGCAGGGCATCACGATCGACGTGGCCTACCGCTACTTCCAGACGCCGCGGCGCAAGTTCATCATCGCCGACACCCCGGGTCACGTGCAGTACACGCGCAACATGGTCACGGGCGTCTCCACGGCCGACCTGTCGCTCGTCCTCATCGATGCCCGCAACGGGGTGCTGCAGCAGTCGCGCCGCCACGCATTCATCTCCTCGCTGCTCGGCGTGCCGCACCTCGTGGTGTGCGTGAACAAGATGGACCTGGCGGGCTTCGACGAGGAGCGCTTCGAGGAGATCTGCGACGAGTTCCGATCCTTCGCCACGAAGCTCGAGGTCCACGACATGACGTTCATCCCGATCTCGGCGCTGCACGGGGACAACGTGGTCCAGCGCTCCGAGCGTATGGGCTGGTACGAGGGGCCGCCGCTGCTCTACCACCTCGAGCACGTCCAGATCGCATCGGACCGCAACCTCATCGACGTCCGCTTTCCGGTGCAGTGGGTCATCCGCCCGCAGGCCGAAGCGCACCACGACTACCGCGGCTACGCCGGGCAGGTGGCGGCCGGGGTGCTGAAGGCCGGCGACGAGGTGGTGGTGCTGCCGGCGGAGCGCCACACCCGTATCGCCCGCATCGACTCCTACGACGGCCCGGTGGCCGAGGCCTTCCCGCCGATGTCGGCCACCGTGCTGCTGGAGGACGACCTCGACGTCTCGCGCGGCGACCTCATCTGCCGGCCGCACAACCGCCCGCAGGTGGCGCGCGAGGTGGACGCCATGGTGTGCTGGATGAGCAACGCTCCGCTCGTGCCGGGCGGCCGCTACGTGCTCAAGCACACCACTCGCAGCGTGGCGGCGCGCGTGGAGCACCTGACCTACCGCGTGGACGTGGACACCCTGCACCGCGACGAGGCCGCGCGGACGCTGGAGCTCAACGACATCGGGCGGGTCACGCTGCGCACGGGCGCGCCCGTGTTCATCGACGACTACCGGCGCAGCCGCGCCACCGGCAGCTTCATCCTGGTGGACGAGGCCTCCAACGACACGGTGGGCGCGGGCATCGTGCTGGCATCGGGGTTCGGCACCCACGCGCACGACACCACCAGCACGAACGTGGTCTGGCAGCGCGGGCAGGTGCCGCGCGAGCGCCGCTGGGACATCGTCTCCCAGCGCGGCGCCACGGTCTGGCTCACCGGCCTTTCTGGGGCGGGCAAGTCCACGATCGCCGCCGCGCTCGAGGAGCGGCTGGTGGCGGCGGGCCGCCTGGCCTACGTGCTCGACGGGGACAACCTCCGCCACGGGCTCAACGGCGACCTCGGCTTCGACGCCGCCGCCCGGGCCGAGAACGTGCGCCGCACCGCCGAGGTGGCCCGGCTGCTCTCCGACGCCGGCGCCATCGTGATCGTGAGCCTCATCAGCCCGTACGCCGCCGACCGCGCCCGCGCGCGCGTCGTTCACGAGGAGGCAGGGATCGAGTTCGTGGAGGCGTTCGTGGACACCCCGCTGGAGGAGTGCGAGCGGCGCGACCCCAAGGGCCTCTACGCCAAGGCCCGCCGCGGGGAGATCCGCGGCTTCACCGGCGTGGACGACCCCTACGAGCCGCCGGAGGACCCGGCCATCCGCCTCTGCACCACCGACATGCCGGTGGGCGACGAGGTCACACGCCTGGTGGCGCTGCTCAGCTCGCTTGGGATTTGTCCAGATCCAGCGACAGGGAGTTGATGCACCAGCGCTGACCGGACGCGCCCGGGCCGTCGCCGAAGACGTGCCCGAGGTGGGCGCCGCAACGGCTGCACACGACCTCCGTGCGCACCATGCCCTGGCTCGTGTCGTCCTGGGTGAGCACGTTGGCCGGGTTCACCGGGTCGGTGAAGCTGGGCCAGCCCGTCCCGGAGTCGAACTTGTCGTCGGCGCTGAACAGCTCCTGGTCGCAGGCGGCACAGCGGTAGACGCCGTCGTCCTTGGTGTAGACGTAGTCGCCGCTGAAGGGCGGCTCCGTGCCCTTCTCGCGCATCACGTGGTACTGCTCGGCCGTCAGCTCCTCGTCGCTCTTCACGGTCGCGGCTCCAATCCGAGCTCGCCCGCGCGCTCTTCCATGGCGGCGATCACGCGCGCGACGTGCTCATCGAAATCCACGCCGAGCTCCTCGGCGCCGCGACGGACCTGCTCGCGGTCCACCGCGGCGGCGAAGCTCGGCTGCTTCAGCTTCTTCTTGACGGATTTGGGGGTCATGCCGTGGATGCCGTCGGGCCGCACCAGGGCGCAGGCGGCAATGAACCCCGACAGCTCGTCCACCGCATAGAGCGTCTTGGCGAGGGGGGTGTTGCGAGGCACGCCGAGGAAGTCCGCATGCCCGGCCACCGCTTCCACGAGCTCGGGCGGGTAGTCCCGCGCCTCGAGCTCCGCCAAGGCGTAGCGGGGGTGGCCGGTCTGGAGGTCCGGATGGCGCTCGTAGTCGAGGTCGTGCAGGATGCCGGTGGCCGCCCAGAGGTCCTCGTCCTCGCCGTGATCGCGGGCGTAGCCCACCATGGCGGCCTCCACGCCGAGCACGTGCTTGCGCAGGGACTCGGACTCGGTCCACTCGCAGAACAGCTCCCAGGCCTCGTCGCGCATCGAGGGGGAACGCTACCGGGCGACGGGGACTACCGGGAGGCGTAGTTGCGCAGGAGCCGCTTGACCGCCGAGCGGTAGGTGGGGGCGTCGTCGGGGAGCCGCCAGTGCACGTTGATCTCGCCCGAGCGGCCCGGCAGCTCGATGGTGCGCCCGCTCAGCCCGGGCGCCCGCACATCCCGCGCCGGGCCGGGCACGGGCCAATGCAGCGGCGTGCCCTCCGGCACGTCCGCGTCCCAGCGCAGCGTGGCGCCGCCCTCCCGTGACACGAGGTCGAAGGACACCCGCCCGCGCGTGGTGGGCGCCCCGCTCACGGCGACGCGCTCGCCCGGCGCCAGCCAGGCGGGGGAGAGGGCGGACATGAGCACCAGTCCCCGGCCCTCCTCGCGGACGAGCATGTTGCGCAGCAGCGCCACGTACTCCGCCGCCCACCAGCCGTGGGGCGTGAGGTTGATGGCCACGGAGCGGTCGCCGTAGGGGCGCACGTTCGTCTCGAAGCCGCCGTGCGTGGACGTGGTGTGGGCGAGGGCGGCGTAGAGGCCGGCCACAACGTCGTGCTGCTCGTCGCGGCGCAGCTCGGTCTGCAGGACGCGGAAGCCGAGGTAGCCGTGGAGCAGGCCCTTCCACGTGGCCAGCCCCTCGCGAAACTCCGCCCGCACGTGGCGGATGGTGCGGGAGACGATGCGGCTGTCGGCGTCGTAGGTCTCCACCGGGTAGGCGGCCCAGAGGTTGCCCCAGTCCTGCCCTCCCTTGCCGTCGAGCGTGGGCGGGATCCAGCCGCCCCCGCGGCGCGCGGCGCGCCTGACGCGGCGGTCGAGCACGGCGCGGTACTCGGCGAGCATGGCCGCCCAGCGGTCCGCCGTGCGCTCCTCGCCCGCCGCGCGAGCCAGCAGCACGGCGCGCTCGAGCCCGGCGGCGGCCCAGAAGTTGTCGCCGGCGAGGTGGCCTCCCACGAGCTCGTTGTCGCGCGGGTTGCCGCGCGGCATGATGCCGAGCGGGTCGCGCCGGCGGGCGCGCGCGAACCAGCGCACGGCCCGCTCGACACGTGGGAACCAGCGCCGCGCCAGCCGCAGGTCCCCGCTGCGCAGCACGTGCTCGCCCAGGGCCCAGAGCGCCTGCCCGAAGCCGTCGCGCTGCCCGGGCCGCGAGATGAAGTTGCCGCTGTCGTCCTGCCAGCTGAGGAAGAAGCCGAGGTTGCGCTCGGCCAGGTGGTGGAGGCCAACCAGGTCGAACGCGTTGGTGATGACGGCGCCGTCGCGCAGGTAGAACGCGTGGTACTGGAGCTTGTTCACCGTCTGGACCCAGCGGCCGCGGGCGTCCTTGTAGCGGGCCATGGCCATGTTGGCGAGCGAGGCGTAGAAGGCGTCCTCGACCTTGGATTCCGGCAGCTCGATCTCCATGGCCCCGTCCAGCAGCCGGCGCCAGTAGCGCAGCGTGCGGTCGCGGTGGAGGTCGAAGGGCGCGGCGGCGATGCGGCGGTAGGTGCGTGAGGGCTTGGGCACGGGCACGACCGGCATGCGGAAGTCCAGCGCCACCCGCTCGCCGGGGGACAGGCGCGCGCTGTACACGGACCGGCCGCCCACGCCGCGCCGGTCGCGCACGCGCAGCGCCCGGCGAACGCCGCGTGGCGGGTCGGGAGCGATGTAGAGCACCCGACCGCCGCGCGTGAGCGCGCGCCCGCGGAAGTCGAGCTTCGCGCGAGGTTGAGGCCGCGAGCCGGGCTGGTGGTAGAGGCCCGCGCGCGCAGGCGTGGCCGGCCGCGGGAAGCGCCGCAGCGACGGGGGCTTGCGGCGGACGCCGGTGGACCAGCGCCCGGTGGCGCTGCGGCGCGTGACGTTGCGCATCTCCACCCGCACGAAGTTGACCGGACGGCCGTGGACCGCCGCCGCGAACGTGGTGACCGTGTAGCGGACCCGGCCGTGGCGGACGCTGGAGGTGAAGACCGGCAGGCGGCCGTCCGCGAGCGTGCGGATGCGCTGGTCGAAGTCCCTCAGCCGCGGCCCGAGGCGGAAGGCCAGCTCCGCGTTGCCCGTGTAGAGCCATCCCCGAGGCGTGATCTCGGTGCCCGCCGCGTGCCCCGGCACGGCCATCTGGTCCGTGGGAGTCATGAGGAACGAGAACGGCGCCGCCCGGGCCGCTCCGGGCAGCGCAAGCTGCGCCCCCGCGGTGAGCGCGGCGGCAAGGGCCAGTGAGGAAGCCTGTCTCGTCGTCCGGGCGAGCAGTTCGCGGGCAGGGTAGCGGCCGCCCCGGGCGAAAAAGGGGTCAGGTCTTGCATTCGCGCATCGATGCGCGAATGCAAGACCTGACCCCTTATGGCCTTCGCTACCCTTCCCGAGCCCTCGACGGGGCGCGCTGCCATGGAGAAATTCGTGATCGAAGGTGGGTTCCCGCTGTCCGGCACCATCGAGCCGGCCGGGAACAAGAACGCGGCGCTGCCGGCGCTCGCGGCATGCCTCCTCACCGAGGAGGAGGTGGTCCTGCGCAACGTGCCGCGGATCCGCGACGTGGACGCCATGCTGGCGCTGCTGGCCGACCTCGGCGCCACGGTGGACTGGCGCGACGACAACGTCGTGGCCATCTGCGCCGCCGGGGTCACCGAAACCGAGGTCGACGAGGAGCTCTCCACACACATCCGCGCCTCGTTCCTTCTCGCCGGGCCGCTGCTCGCCCGCTTCGGCCGCGCGTTCATGCCGCCGCCGGGCGGGGACGTGATCGGGCGCCGCCGCCTCGACCCCCACATCGACGCCTTCCGGGCGCTCGGGGCGGAGGTCTCCTACGATCGCGCCTACACGCTCAGCGCACCCCACGGCCTCAAGGCCTGCGACTTCTTCATGGACGAGCCGTCGGTGATGGCCACCGAGAACGCGCTCATGGCCGCGGCGCTCACCGAGGGGTCCACGGTCATCCACAACGCCGCCGGCGAGCCGCACGTGCAGGACCTCGCCCGGCTGCTCCTGGCCATGGGGGCCGACATCGAGGGCATCGGCTCCAACGTGCTCGTGGTCCACGGCCGCGCGCAGCTCGGCGGGGCCGACTACGCCCTCGGCCCCGACTACATCGAGATCGCCAGCTTCATCGCGCTCGCGGCCGTCACCGGCGGTGAGCTGCGGATCAAGGACACCGTGCCCGCCGACCTGCGCATGACGCGGCTCGCGTTCGAGCGGCTGGGCTGCCGGATCGACTACGACGGCGCCGACGTGGTGGTGCCGCCGGGCCAGCGCCTGAAGGTGCGCAACGACGAGGGCGACATGATCTCCAAGATCGAGGACGGCCCCTGGCCGGCCTTCCCCGCCGACCTCACGAGCATCGCGCTCGCCCTGGCCACGCAGGCCGAGGGCATGGTCCTCATCCACGAGAAGATGTTCGAGAACCGGCTGTTCTTCACCGACAAGCTCGTCTCCATGGGAGCCTGGGTGCTGCTCTGCGACCCGCACCGCGCGGTCGTGGCCGGACCCAGGCGTCTTCACGGCGAGCGCATGGAGAGCCCGGACATCCGAGCCGGAATGGCCATGCTCATCGCGGCGCTCTGCGCCGAGGGCACGTCCGAGATCGGCAACATCCGCCAGATCGATCGCGGCTACGAGCGAATCGACGAGCGGCTGCGGGCGCTCGGGGCGCGCATCGAGCGCGTCGCCGCCGAGCGCGTTCCGGCGTAAGACGCCGCGCAGCAGGGGGGCCACGTGATCCATCCGATTCCACCGGGCACGCGCGACGTGCTGCCCGACGAGATGCGGGAGCTGCGCGCGCTATCGGACACCCTGCAGCGGGAGTTCGGGGCCGCCGGCTACGGCGAGGTCTGGACGCCTTCGATGGAGTACGAGGAGGTGCTGCGCACCGGTGACGAGCGCGCGGCCGGCGCCGGCTTCCGCCTGTTCGACGAGCAGGGGCGCGTGCTGGTGCTGCGCTCGGACAACACCATCCCCATCGTGCGCGTCGTGGCCACCCGCTATCGCGACGCCGAGCCGCCGCTGCGCCTCTGCTACGTCGCGCACACCTACCGCGCGGTGGAGCCCGGTCGGGGCCAGGCCGTCGAGTTCCTGCAGGCCGGCGTCGAGCTGATCGGCGTGCCCGGCCCCGCCGGCGACGCCGAGATCGTGGGCCTGGTGGTGCAGGCGCTGTCGGCGGCCGGCCTGGAGCGCCACCGCATCGGCCTCGGGGACGGCGGCCTCTACCGCACCCTGCTGGCCAACCTGGAAGTGCCGGAGGAGGAGCGCCTGCCACTGCTCGAGGACCTCTCTCGGCGCAACCTGGTGGGGCTCGAGATGCGCATCGAAGCGCTGGGGCTCTCCGCCGCCGCCCGCGACCTGCTCGTGACGCTGCCCACCCTGCGCGGCGGCCCCGAGGTGCTCGACCGGGCCAATGGCTCCCTCGCCGAGGCGGTCGAGGGCCTGCGCGGCTGCTACGAGCTGCTTGCCGAGCGCGGCGCGGCCGACCGCGTGATCCTCGACCTCGGGCTCGTGCGCGAGCTCGGCTATTACACGGGCGCCGTGTTCGAGGTGTACGACCCCGCCGTGGGGTTCGCCCTCGGCGGCGGCGGCCGCTACGACGAGCTGTGCGGGCGCTTCGGGCGCGACCTGCCGGCCTGCGGGATCGCCCTTGACGTGCAGCGCGTGCACGTGGCGCAGACGGCCGAGGAGCGGGAGCGATGAGCCCCGGCGAGGGCCTCACGATCGCGGTCCCTCGCGGGGCGCTCATGGGCGACACGCTCGACATGCTCGACGACCTCGGCTTCGACACCGCCGAGGTGCGGGAGAACGACCGCAAGCTGGTGTTCGGCGAGCTCGGCCTGGTGACCATGCGGCCCAGCGACGTGCCGACCTATGTTGAGCGTGGCGCGGCCGACATCGGCATCACCGGCAAGGACGTGCTGCTCGAGCAGGAGGAGCGCGAGCTGTACGAGCTGCTCGACCTCGGCTTCGGCCGCTGCACGATGGTCGTGGCCGCGCGCGAGGGCGATGACGCCCTGGCGGAGTCGCTGCGCCGCCTTGGCAGCGTTCGGGTGGCCACGAAGTACCCCCGCATCGCCGCACGCCACTTCGCCGAGAGCGGCAGGCACGCCGAGATCGTGGAGGTCAAGGGCTCGGTCGAGATCGCGCCGATCGTGGGCCTGGCCGACGGCATCGTGGACCTCACCGCCACCGGGGCGACCCTGCGTGAGAATCGCCTCGAGGTGCGCGAGGAGATCGTGGTGTGCACTGCCCGCCTGATCGCCAACCCGGTGGCGCACAAGCTCAAGGCCGCGCAGATCGACGCGCTCGTGGCGAGGCTGCGGGCATGAGGGTCGCGCGGGTCGAGACCGCCGAGCAGGTGCGCGCGCTGGTGCCGCCCGCGCGCAGCGCGGAGGACGACGTGCGGCCGATCCTGGATGCCGTCCGCGAGCGTGGCGACGCCGCCGTGCGCGAGCTCACCGAGCGCTTCGACCCGGCCGGCCTGGCGCCCGAGCGGCTGCGCGTGCCGGCGCCCGAGATCGCGGCTGCGGTCGGGGTGGTCGAGCCCGCATTGCTCGACGCCATGCGGGTGGCGATCGCCAACGTGCGCGCGGTGGCCGAGGCGCAGCTTCGCGACGAGACGGTCGTGGAGCTGCCGGCCGGGCAGCGCGTGGCGGTGGCCGAGCTGCCTGTGCGCCGCGCCGCCGCGTATGTCCCGGGCGGGCGCGCGCCGTACCCCTCGACCGTGATCATGTGTGCTGTCACCGCGTGGGCCGCCGGGGTGGACGAGCTGGCCGTGTGCGCGCCGCCCGGCCCCGAGGGCCGCGCGCACCCCGCGATCCTCGCCGCATGCGCGCTGTGCGGCGTGACCGAGGTCTACCGGATGGGCGGGGCACAGGCCATCGCCGCGCTGGCCTTCGGGACCGAGTCCGTCCCGCCCGTGGATGTGATCGCCGGGCCGGGCAACGCCTACGTCCAGGAGGCCAAGCGGCAGCTGGCCGGCGTGGTGGGCATCGACGGGATCGCGGGCCCGAGCGAGCTGGTGGTGGTCGCAAGCTCGGGGACGGACCCCGAGCTTGCGGCGCTGGACCTGCTGGCCCAGGCCGAGCACGGGCCCGACAGCCTGGTGGCGTGCATCTCACCCGAGCCGGACCTCCTCGCCGCGGTGGCTGACGCATGCGCGTCGCCGGGCCCGACCGTGACCGACGCGCCGCTGGCCCTGGTGCAGGTGCCCGACACCCGCGCCGGAGTGCGGCTGGCCGACGAGATCGCCCCCGAGCACCTGGAGCTCGTGGGGGAGGAAGCCGAGGCCCTCGCCGGTTCGGTGCGCGCCGCCGGCTGCCTGTTCGTGGGCCGCGACGCCGCCACCGCGTTCGGCGACTACGTGGCCGGCTCGAACCACGTGCTGCCCACGGGCGGCGCAGCGCGCTTCGCCAGCGCGCTGTCACCGGCAACCTTCCGCCGGCGGATGACTAGGGTGACCCTGGCCCCCGGAGCGGCCGAGCGGCTCGCGCCGGCGGGCGCCGCCCTCGCCCGCGCGGAGGGCTTCCTCGTCCACGGCGAGTCCATGGAGCGACGCGCATGACCCGCAGCGCCGAGATCACCCGCAGCACCAAGGAGACGGACATCCGCGCCACGCTGGCCCTCGACGGCCGCGGCGACGGCGTCCGCTCCACCGGCGTCGGCTTCTTCGACCACCTGCTCGACGCGCTGGCCCATCACGGCCGTCTGGACCTGGACATCGAGGCCAAGGGGGACCTCGAGACGGGCTCCCACCACACCGTCGAGGATGCCGGCATCGTGATCGGGCAGGCGCTTGACGCCGCACTCGGCGATCGCGCGGGCATAGCGCGCTACGGCCACGCCGTGGTGCCGATGGACGACGCCCGAGCAAGTGCCGCGATCGACGTGTCGGGGCGGCCGTTCTGCGCGCTCGAGGGCGAACTGTCCGAGCACGAGATCGGTGGCTTCGAGCCCGGCCTTCTCGAGGAGTTCCTGCGCGCCGTGGCCAACCAGGCCAAGATCTGCGTGCACGTGACCGTGGAGAGCGGCACCAACCCCCACCACATCGTTGAGGCGGCCACCAAGGCTTTCGCCCGCGCGCTGCGCCAGGCGGTGTCGCTCGACCCGTCCGAGACCGGCATTCCGTCCACCAAGGGCCTGCTGTGATCGCGATCCTCGACTACGGGATGGGCAACCTGCGTTCGGTGGAGAAGGCGCTCGAGCGCGTCGGCAGGCGGGCCGAGGTGACGAACGACCACGCTCGCATCCGCGCCGCGGACGCGCTCGTCCTGCCCGGCGTCGGCGCGTTTCCCAGGGCGATGGCGGAGATCCGCCGGCTGGAGCTCGACGCCGTCCTGCGCGAGCGGGTGGATGCGGGCGTCCCCGTGCTCGGCATCTGCCTGGGCATGCAGCTCCTGTTCGACGGCTCCGAGGAGCTGGGCGGCGCGGAGGGGCTGAGCCTGCTGCCGGGGAAGGTCGAGCGCCTCGAGGCGGACGGGCTGAAGCTGCCGCAGATCGGCTGGAACGCCGTGGGCTGGCGCAACGGCTCGCCGCTGCACGCCGGGCTGCCGGACCCGTGCCCCTTCTACCACGTGCACACGTTCGCCCCGCGCCCGTCGGATCCGGAGATCGTGCTCGGCACGGCCACCTACGGCGGCGAGTTCGCGAGCGCGGTGGGCCGCGGCGGCGTGTCCGGCGTCCAGTTCCACCCCGAGAAGTCGGGGCCGGACGGGCTGGCGCTGCTCGCCAACTTCGCCCGATGATCCTCATCCCGGCGATCGACATCCGCGACGGCCGGGCCGTCCGGCTGCGCCAGGGCGACTTCGCCCAGGAGACCGTGTATGCCGACGACCCGCTCGAGGCGGCCCGCTCCTGGGTGGAGGAGGGGGCGCGCTTCCTGCACGTGGTCGACCTGGACGGCGCGCGCGAGGGAGCGCCCCAGAACCTGCGCCACCTCGAGCGGATCACGAGCGAGGTGGACGTGCCGGTGCAGTACGGCGGCGGCCTGCGCTCGCTCGTCGCGGTGCGCCAGGCGCTGGCCGCCGGCGCCGACCGCGTGATCCTCGGCACGGCCGCCTACAGCGACGTGGAGTTCCTGGAGCAGGCGCTGGGGATGTGGGACCCGCGCGTGCTCGTGGCCGTCGACGTCCGCGACGGGAATGTCTCGGTATCGGGCTGGACCAAGGCCACGCAGATGCCCGCCGAGGACCTGATCGAGCGCATGCAGCGCCACGGCGCCACCCGCTTCGTCTACACCAGCGTGGACCGCGACGGCATGCTGGAGGGGCCCGACCTCGACGAGGTGCGGCGGATCTCGGGCGTCGTGCGGGGACGCTTCCTCTACTCCGGCGGCATCGGCTCGGCCGAGCACCTGGCCGCGCTGAAGGGCCTGCGTCTCGTGAACCTCGCGGGCGTCGTCTCGGGCAAGGCCCTGTACGAGAAGCGCTTCACCGTGGCCGAGGGCAACGCCGCACTTGCTACAGTGCGTAGCAATGACGTCTGACCGTGAGATCCCACAGCGTGAGCTGCGCAACGACATCGCTCGCGTGCTGCGCGAGGCGGAGGCCGGCGCCTCCTTCACGGTCACCGTTCGCGGCCGTCCGGTGGCGCGCCTCGGCCCGCTCGAGGAGGCGCCCGGCCCTCGGACCGACATCGACCGGGAGACGCTCGGCTGGATCCTGTCGGCGCCCGTCGACAGCGAGCGTTTGGCGGCCGATCTCGACGCCGCCGAGCCGCCGATCGAGTTCGAGTGACCGAGTCCCTGCTGGACACCTCCGTCCTGATCGGCGGCAGCGACCAGCCCCTGCCCGGCGACCAGGCGACGCGGGCCGCGATCTCCGTGGTGACCCTCGGCGAGCTTCGCGCAGGGGTCCTGCTCGCGGCCGAGGCTGCGTCGCGGGCCGCACGGGCGCAGCGGCTGGCGCGCATCCGAGCGGCGCTGCTGGCCCTCCCGGTGGACGACGCCGTCGCCGATCAGTACGGCGTCGCGCTGGCTCACGCCCGCCAGCGCCGCCGGGTCACCAAGGCCACCGACCTCCTGATCATCGCCACGGCGGCGGCAACCGGCCGCCTGCTCATGACCCACGACCGCTCGCAGGCGGCGCTCGCGCGCGAGCTCGACCTGCCCGTGAGCGTGCCGGACTGATGCTGCTGCGCCGCGTCATCCCCTGCCTGGACATCGACAAGGGCCGCGTCGTGAAGGGAACGAACTTCGTCGACATCCAGGACGCGGGCGACCCCGTGGAGCTGGCCGAGCGCTATGAGGCAGAGGGCGCCGACGAGCTCTGCTTCCTCGACATCACGGCCTCGCACGAGAAGCGCGACACGGTCGTGGCGCTGGCCCGGCGGACGGCGGACAACGTCTTCGTGCCGTTCACGATCGGCGGCGGCATCCGCTCGGCGGCCGACGCGCAGGCCGTGCTCGACGCGGGCGCCGACAAGGTGTCGGTGAACTCCGCGGCGGTGCGCCGGCCCGAGCTGCTGGGCGAGCTCGCGGAGGTGTTCGGCGCACAGTGCGTCGTGCTCGCCATCGATGCGCGCCGCACCGAGGAGGGCTTCTACGAGGTGGTCGTGGACGGCGGCCGCACGCCCGTGGGCCGCGACGCCGTGGGCTGGGCGCGCGAGGCGGTGGAGCGGGGAGCGGGGGAGATCCTGCTCACGAGCATGGACCGCGACGGCACCGAGGACGGCTACGAGCTGACGCTCACACGGGGCGTGGCGGGGGCCGTGGACGTGCCCGTGATCGCCTCCGGCGGGGCGGGCACGCTCGACCACCTCGTGGACGCGGTGGAGGACGGTGGGGCCGACGCCGTGCTGTGCGCCTCGATCTTCCACTACGGGCGCTACAGCGTGCGCGAGGCCAAGGAGCGCATGCGGGAAGCGGGAATCCCGGTCCGGGCGTAGGCCACGCCCGGACCGCCTGGACGTTCGTCCACTTTTCGGCGGTTTCCCAAAGTCCGGGGTTACGGTCGGCCTAGTGATGCACGGACGCGTTGCCCTGGGCCTTGCCGCACTCGCCTTCCTCGCCTTCCCGGCGGCCGCAAGCGCGGGCCCCGCCGAGGACTTCGCCGCGGTGTTCGAGGACTGGCGGCCGGACGGCGAGGTCAGCCCGTGCCGCTGGTCACAGCCGCAGCTCGAGAACACCGTCTTCGTCACCGGCTTCGTCGCCGACCTGGCCTACAGCGACTTCCCGGCCGAGGTGGCCCGCGAGCTCGGCCGCTGGAAGCAGGGCCGCTGCGCGCCCCAGCGCACGGATGCCGGCGCGCCCGACCGCGGCCGCTCCCCCGGGACCGTGGTGACCCCGGCCCGCCCGCCCTCGCCGGCGGCCCGGGCGGAGTCCCCGATCGGCGCACTGCGAATCGTGCGCGTGAGGATCCGCGGCAACGCCCGCCGCGAGTACGTCCGGATCGCCAACACGGGCCGCCGCACCGCGCGCCTGTCCGGCGCCACCATCCGCAACGGCCGGCGCCTGCGGCTGCGCCTGCCGCGCAGCCTGACCATCCGCGGCGGTCGCGCGGTCACGGTGTACGTGCGCTGCGCCCGCGGCACGCGCCGCGCCGTGGTCCGCGGCTCACGTGTCTACGCGTGCTCGCGCCGCCGCTCCCTGTTCGCCGATCGCGGCGACATCGCGAAGCTCGCCGACGGCCGTGGGACCGTCATCTCGCAGCGCGGCTCCGGTCGCAACAGCGGCGCGCGCCGCTTCTGAGCCTGCGGGGGGCGCAGCCCGCCTCCCACACACCGGCGTTCTGAGGGCCGGGCCTGGCACCCTCCCGGGGGTGAGCGGCGTGGAGACCGGCGGTCTGCGTGAGCGGGTGAAGGCCCTTCCGGGCCTCGATCGCGTGCTGCCCGAGCTGGAGGGGCTGCCGCCCGCCTTCCTCGTCGGGGGCGCGGTGCGGGACCTGCTGCGCGGCGCGTCGGCCGTGGACCTCGACGTGGCGGTCGAGGGAGACGCGCCCGCGGCGGCCAGGACCCTGGCGGAGCGGCTCGGGGGTGCGGCTGTCGAGCACGAGCGCTTCGGCACGGCCACCTTGCGCGCCAACGGCATCGTCCTCGACCTGGCCACCACCCGGCGCGAGCGCTACCCGCAGCCCGGCGCGCTGCCCGCTGTGGAGCCCGCCGCCCTCGCCGACGACCTCGTGCGGCGCGACTTCACGATCAACGCGATGGCCGTGGGCCTGAGTGGCTCCGATCTCGGCCGCCTGCACGACCCACACGGCGGGCTCGCCGACCTCGAGGCCGGCACCGTGCGCGTGCTCCATCCGCGCAGCTTCCTCGACGACCCCACCCGGCTCCTGCGTGCCGTGCGCTACGAGGCCCGTCTGGGCTTTCGCATCCACGCCGGCACCGAGCGCCTGGCGCGCGAGGCCGCGGCCGGGCCCGCGCTCGGCACGGTGTCGGGCAAGCGTGTGCGCGACGAGCTGATGGACCTCCTGAGCGAGACCGAGGCGCCAGCGGCGGTGTGGCGGCTGCGCGACCTGGGCCTCGACCGCGCGCTGCACCCTGCTCTGCGGGCGGACCCGGACCTCGTGGCGTCCACGCAGCTCGGCTGCGCCGAGACCGGCGCCGACCCCGGCCTGGCGGCGCTCGCCGCGCTCGTGAGCGGCGACCCGGGCGCCGCCGCTGCGTGGGTCGAGGAGCTCCAGCTCACGCGCGACGAGCGCGACGCCGTGCTGCGCGCCGCCGCACGCGCGCCCGCGCTGGCCGCGGCGCTGGACGACCGCCTGCGGCCCTCCGAGCTAAGCGATCTGCTCGCGCCCGAGCCGCCGGAGGCCCTGGCGCTGGCCCTCGGGCTTGGAGCACCCGCGGAGCCGCTGCTGCGCTGGACGTCCGATCTCCGTCAGGTCCGCCTCGAGATCGGCGGACACGACCTGCGCGCGGCGGGCATCCCGGAGTCGCCGGCGCTCGGCGCGGCCCTGGATGACACGCTGAGGCGAAAGCTCGACGGCGAGCTGGCCGGCCGCGAGGAGGAGCTGCAGGCCGCCCTGGCGCGGGCACGCGAGGAGGCGGACCGATGATCGAGTTCGGCCTGCCGGGCGCGAGGGTGGCGTTCTCCACGCGCAAGGGCGGGGTGAGCGAGGGGCCGTTCGCGTCGCTCAACCTGGGCCACCTCACCGATGACGACCCCGCCGCCGTGGCGGAGAACCGCCGGCGTCTCGCGGCAGCCGCCGGGACGGTGCCGGAGGAGATCGCCATGAGCCGGCAGGTGCACGGCGCCGACCTGGCCGAGTGGGAGGAACCGCCATCCGGGGGGGAGCTCCGGAGGGTGGACGGCCATCTCAGCGCCGAGCGCGGCCTGCCCCTGCTCGTGCTCGTGGCCGACTGCCTGCCGGTGGCCCTTGCCGGCGGCGGGCGCGTCGCGATGCTGCACTGCGGCTGGCGCGGCCTCGCGGCGGGCATCCTCGAGCGTGCGCTCGACCGCTTCGACGAGCCCCCGGCGGCGGCGTTCGGCCCGGCGATCGGGCCCTGCTGCTACGAGGTCGGCCCTGAGGTGCTGGCCGCGTTCGAGCCGCTCGCCGGGGTGGCGGAGGGACGCATGCTCGACCTCAAGGCCGTCGCGCGGCGGACCCTGGATGCGAACGGCGTGGCCCTGGTCGAGGACGCCGCCCACTGCACGTCGTGCCGCCCGGACCTCTTCTTCAGCCACCGGCGCGACGGCGGCGTCACGGGGCGCCAGGGAGGACTCGTGTGGCGGACCTGACCCCGGAGCGCGTGCGCCGCAACCTCGAGGACGTCCGGGAGCGCATGGCCGGCGCCGGCCGCGACCCGGCGGACGTGGAGATCTGTGCGGCGATCAAGTACGTCCCCGCCGGGCACCTGCCCGCCCTGGCCGAGGCGGGCATCGCGCTCGTGGGCGAGAACAGGGCGCAGGACCTGCTCGCCAAGCAGGAGCGCCACCGGGACCTGTTCACCTGGGACTTCATCGGCGCCCTTCAGAGCCGCAAGGTCCGTGATGTGGCGCCGAACGTGCGGCTCATCCATTCCGTGGCGTCCGACTCCGTGCTGCGCCGCCTGGAGGGCCAACCGGCCGTCGAGGTGCTCGTGCAGGTGAACGTGACGGGTGAGGAGGCCAAGCAGGGGGTCTCCCCCTCCGAGCTCGGCGAGTTCATCGCCCGCTGCCCCGTGCCCGTGGGCGGCCTGACCACCATGCCGCCCTTCGCGGAGCGGGCCGAGGACAGCCGGCGCCATTTCGCCCGCCTCGCCGAGCTGGCGGCCGAGCACGGTCTCGAGCGGCTCTCCATGGGGACGACGCAGGACTTCGAGGTGGCGGTTGCCGAAGGGGCGACGATCGTCCGTCTCGGGACCGTTCTCTACACCTGAGCCCCGCCGGGGCCGATCCTGCACATGCACGTGGTCACGGGGGGTACCCTGTGCCCACCCCGTTCCCCTTTTTCGGGGGTCAGTTCGCTTGGGACGTCGCTCAGCCACCACGGACTCGCAGCGCCGCGGGTTCCGCGCGCTTCCCGCACCGGCCCGTGCATACGTGGGCGGTGTCCTCGTCGCGGCCGCCGCGGTCGCCACCTTCGCCTCCATCACCGACGTCCACGGCGACTCGGAGCTGCCCCTCCTCGTCCTCCTCGCGTTCTTCTGCGCCGGGACCAACCTCTTCGAGATCTTCATGCCGGGGCACTGGTCGTTCCAGCCCAACCTGCTCTTCTTCTTCGCAGGGGCGATCCTGCTCCCGCCGTGGGGCGTGGCCGTGCTCGCGGTGGCGTGCTTCCTGCCGGCATACGTCGTCAACCGCAAGAAGCGTCCCGCCAGCTTCCCCTGGTACAAGGTCGCGTTCAACATCGCCAACTACCTGCTGGCGGGGCTCGCTGCGCACGCGATCGCCAACGCGGGCGCCAGCGTCCCGGCGATGGCCGACACCGATCTCATCGCCGTGCTCGACCTGCTCGGCGCCGCCGCGGCGTTCGCCCTCATCAACCACGGGCTCATCGTGATCGCGGTCTGGCAGGCCGGCGAGCGCTCGATCAGGACCACGGCGCGCCAGCTGCGCGACGGCCTGCCGCTGGACACCGCGCTGTGCCTCACCGGCGCCTGCTTCGCGGTGCTGTGGGACGCGGCGCCCGCGCTGGTGATCCTGTCGCCGGGCCCTGCGCTGCTCGTGTACCGCGCCCTGCGCACGCCGCTGCTCACCCGCGCGGCCGACGAACTGCGCGACGAGGTCGGCGTGCTCCAGGCGGCGCTGCTGCCCACGGTCCCGCGCCGGGTCGGCGCGCTCGAGCTTTCGGTGGCCTACCGTCCCGCCGAGGGCCCGGGCGCGGGCGGCGACTTCTACGACCTGGTCGAGCTGGACCGCGAGCGCGCGGCGATCGTGCTCGGCGACGTCTCGGGGCACGGGCGGGACGCCCTCTCGCGCTCCGCCCTCATGCGCTACACCCTCCGCGCCTACCTGGAGGCCGGCCTCGACCCGCGCTCGGCGCTCGCGGTTGCCGGCCGGGCGCTCGAGACCGAGCTGGGAGAGGACTTCACGACCGTCGTGGTGGCGGTCCACGATCCCGCGGCGGGCACGCTCACCTGCGCCAGCGCCGGCCATCCGCCGCCGATCGTCCTCGGCGACGACGCCTACGAGCCCGTCACCCCCTGCTCCGCGCCCCCCATCGGCGTGGGCGTGCCCACGGGAGTGCGGCAGACGACCCTGCCCCTTCGCGCGGGCACGGTCGCGTGCTTCTACACCGACGGCGTCACGGATGCGCATGTGGGCGGCAGAGCGCTGGGGCGTGAGCGTCTGGCGCGCCGCGTGGCCGCGCTGAAGGCGGGCGCCGGCGCGGAGTCGCTGATCTCCCGGATCGCAAAGGGCGGCGGGGCCGCGCGCGACGACATGGCCGCCTGCGTCATCCGCGTTCTGTCCGGGCCCACGGATCCCGCTGCGACGATCGAGGAGCTCGATTGCAGTCCCGAGGAGCTGGACGGAGACCTCCCCGAGCGCTTCCTCACCGCGTGCGGGCTGCCGGCGTCCGAGATCGCCGCGGCACTCGGCCCCGCCCGCGCGGCGGCGTCCGCGGCGGGCCGCGGGGCGCTGCTCCGCGTGCAGGTCGCTCCGGGGCCCCCGCGCCTGGAGGTGCTCGGCGAGCGCCATGAGACCGCCGCGCGGCTCGCCCGGCGGCGTCTCTCGCGCCGCCGCAGCGAGCGGCCCGCCATCCCCGACCCCGAGACCACATTGGGAGCCGAGCTGTGACCCACGCCCTGAACCGCTTCCCGGGAATCGACGCCCGCCGCGCCATGGCGCTGCTGGGCGGGCTGCTCGCGCTCGCCGTCGCACTCGCGGCCGCCACGCCGGCAGGTGAGCGCGCCCCCGCGGCGCCCGCCGCCCCGGCCGCCCTGTCGCCTGCCCTCGCGCAGATCGTGGTGGATCAACCTGACCGGCGTGTCGAGGTCATCGTCCAGTTCGAGGCGGGCACCGGGCTCGAGGAGGCCCGCGCCCTCATGCGCGGGGCAGGCGGGCGCGTGACGGCCGAGGCCGCCCTCATCCACGGACTCGCCGGCACCATGACCGCCGGCGCCGCCTCCCGGCTGGCCGGCGAGCCGTCCGTTCGCGCGGTCTCGCCCAACGCGGAGGTCCGCCCGAGCGGGCTCGACGCCGACGACCTCGCCACCAGCTTCAACACCACGATCAGGTCCGAGAAGGCGTGGAAGCACGCCACCGGCCGCGGCGTGGGCGTCGCCGTGATCGACACCGGCGTCGCCGGCGGCCTGCCGGACTTCCGCCGCTCGGCCGGCGACCACTCCTCGCGGGTCGTGGCATCCGCAGTGGTCCATCCCGGCGCCACCACCGCGGCGGACCTGCACGGGCACGGCACGCACGTGGCGGGCCTGATCGCCGGAGACGCCGGCGCCCGTGATCCCGGCGACGAGCACCGCGGCCGCTACGCCGGCGTGGCGCCCGGGGCGCACCTCGTCTCGATCAAGGTCGCGGACGACGAGGGGCGCACGACGGTCCTCGACGTGATCATCGGCCTCCAGTTCGCCGTGGAGCGCAAGGACGAGTACGGCATCCGGGTGGCCAACCTCTCGCTCACATCGGACGTCGCCGAATCCCCCCGCACCGATCCGCTGGCCGCCGCCGTCGAACAGGCGTGGCTGGGTGGCATCGTGGTCGTGGCCGCCGCCGGCAACCGCGGGGCCGCGGGCGACGCCGTGGCCTACGCGCCCGCCAACGACCCGTACGCCATCACGGCCGGCGGCATCGACGACCGCGGCACCGGCCAACGCGGCGACGACGTCCTGGCCTCCTGGTCCAGCCGCGGCACGACCCAGGATGGGGTGCGCAAGCCCGACGTGCTGGCCCCGGGCGCGCGCATGGTCTCCACGTTCTCGCCGGGCAGCGCGTTCGGGGGGCTCTGCGGCGCCTGCCTGGTGGGCGGCGAGTACTTCCGCGCCGGGGGCACCTCGATGGCGGCCGCCGTCGTGTCCGGAGCCGCCGCCGTCCTGCTCGAAGGCCACCCGGGCTGGACCCCGGATCAGGTCAAGGGCGCACTCGTGAACACACAGCGGGGCATCGGCGGCGGCCTGCGCGAGCTAGCCCTGGACAAGGCTTCGAAGGCCAAGGGCAAGCAGCTCGAGGCCAACGCCGGCCTCACGCCGAACGAGGCCATCGACCCGGCCACGGGGCGCTATCGCGAGGGCACGCCACAGGCCAGCTGGAGCGCCAGCTGGAGCGCGAGCTGGAGCCGCGCCAGCGGGTCCCTGCAGGCAAGCTGGAGCGCCGCGAGCTGGAGCTGCGACTGCGGCGGCGGGCAGCGGGAGGCCAATCCCGCCGCGAGCTGGAGTGCCTCATGGTCCGCGAGGCCGGGCTGGTGAGCCCGCAGGCGGTGCGACTCCGGCCCGCGGTGCGCGTGGAGCTCGCGCCCGACCTCATGGCGCCCGGCCGTGCCCGGCGGGCGCTGGAGCGGCTCAACCACGGGGTGGGCCCCGACACGATCGAGCGCCTGAAGCTCCTCGTGAGCGAGCTCGTGACCAACAGCGTCGTGCACGCGGGGCTGTCGGATCGTGACCGCATCGCCGTGGCCGTGGCCATGGCCCCGAACTCGGTGCGGGTCGAGGTGTGTGACAACGGCCCGGGATTCGACCTGCCTCCGGCGCCGGACATCGACGACGTCCGCGGACGTGGCCTGCTGCTCGTGGAGGCCGTCTCGGATCGCTGGGGCGTGACCCGCGGCGAGCCCACCCGCGTCTGGTTCGAGATCGACTCCGGCTAGCTGCCCGGCGCCACGCCCTCGAGGAACGCGAGCATCGCGCGCGAGAGCTGTGCGCCCTGCCAGGCGAGCGGCGAGGAGCCCCGCTCCTCCAGCGCCAGCTCACCGCGCGGCAGCCGCTCCGCCCAGTCCTGGGCCACGGCGAGAGGATGTCCGGGGTCGGCCTCGTCGCGGCTGCCCACCACCAGTGCGGGCGCGTCGATCCGCGTGAGGGCGTCCAGGCCCTCGAAGGGCACCGAGCGGGGCACGGCGCGCAGCGCGTCCGCCACCGCGCGGAGGTCGCGGTGGCGCTCCAGCCGCTGGCGGGCCACGGTGTGCACGGTGTCGAGCCAGCGCCCGCCCACGGCGGGCGTCCAGGCCGCGAGGAAGCCGTCCACCCCGTCCCGCTCCAGGCCGTCGGCCAGAGCGTCCCACTCGCCCAGGTCCGCGGAGGGCTCACCGGTGGAGGCCGGCGTCACGAGCACCAGCGCCGCCACGCGCCCGGGATGGGCCAGGGCGAACGCGGCGGCGGTGTGGGCGCCCATGGAGCTGCCGGCGAGCACCGCGGAGTCCAGCCCGTGGTGGTCGAGCACGGCGGCCAGATCGGCGGTCAGGTTCGCGTATCCGTAGGCCGCCGGATCGGGTGCGGGGGAGGACTCTCCGTGGCCGCGCGCGTCGTAGGCCACCACCCGAAAGCCATTCCGCTCGAGCAGTCGCGAGCCCATCACCACGTAGCGGCGGGTAGCGGTCAGGCCGTGCAGGAGCACGATGGCCGCGCCCGAGCCGGCGGCCTCTCCGGCGAGGATGACGGGACCGGAGTTCGCTTGGAACATTTGGGATCCGGGCATTGCAGGGATAATCTTCGTAAACGAGAGGGATTTCGTCCCTCCGGGCGAACATCAGGACCAGAATGGCGCTGCGCGACACATGGCACCGGGCACTCGTCTACTTCGGCCTCGCCGAGGAGGACGGGGGCTATCGCGACGAGCCCGATCCCGAGCCCGAGGCGGAGCTCGAGGACCGCTACCGCGAGCGTCCCAACGTCCGCCGCCTGCAGAGCCGCCGGAGGCGGGACGAGATCGACGACATCTTCGCCGACGAGCCGCGCGGCGCCACGCGGGTCACCAGCGTCCTGCGCCCGGTGGAGGGCAATGGCCGCGCCAGCGGCGCGCAGGTGCACCTCGTGGTGCCCAAGAGCTTCAACGACGCCCAGCAGATCGCGGACCAGTTCAAGGACGCGATCCCGGTCATCCTCAATCTCCAGGGCACCGAGAACGACCTCTCCAAGCGCCTGATCGACTTCGCCTCCGGCCTCACCTACGCGCTCGACGGAGGCATGCAGCGGATCGCCGACAAGGTCTTCCTGCTCACGCCGCGCAACGTCGAGGTCTCGGCGGAAGAGCGCGCACGCCTCATCGAGAAGGGCTTCTTCAACCAGTCCTGAGGCGCGGATCCGCGTCGCTCTGCTGCGTCCTCGGCTCTCGCCGTGCCCGGTACGGCTTCGAGCCTGCGTCCTTGCATAGCTCGCGTCCCGCGCCTCAGCCGGTCCTGCCTGGGCCTTATCCTCCCCGCCGGCATGGTTCTCGGGCTCATCGGCGCCGGCAACATGGCCTCCGCGCTGGCGCGGGGGTTCGGCGAGCCGGTGCTCGTGGCCGACGCCCTGCCCGCGCGAGCCGAGGCGCTGGCCGCCGAGGTCGGGGGCGAGGCGCTGGCCTCCAACGCGGAGGTGGCCTCCCGGGCCGATGTCGTGCTGCTGGCCCACAAGCCGGCGCAGCTCGCGGACGTGTCCGCCGAGATCGAGCCCAGGGCCGTGGCGTCCATCCTCGGCGGCACGAAGGTCGCGGATGTCGAGCAGGCCTACCCCGGCCGGCCCGTGTATCGCTTCCTGCCCAACATCCCGGCGGAGGTGCGCCGCGGGGTCACCTGCTACGTGCCCGGCCGGCGGGCGGCGGACGGGCCCGAGGCGGAGCTGGTCGGGCTGTTCGAGCGGGTCGGAGCCGTGGTGCGCCTGGACGAGGCGCTGGTGGAGCCCGCGATGGCGCTCATGAGCTGCGGCCCGGCGTTCCTCGCTCTGGTGGTGGAGGCGATGGTCGACGCGGGAGTTCACCACGGGCTGCCGGCACCCGAGGCGCGCACGCTCACCCTGGAGACGATGGCCGGCACGGCCGCGATGCTCGACGAGCTCGACATCGAGCCGCACGAGCTGCGCCGGCGCGTCACCTCGCCCGGGGGCTCCACGGCGCGCGGCCTGGCCGCGCTGGAGGCCGGGGGCCTGCGCACGGCGTTCCACGACGCCGTGGCCGCGGTGGCCGGAGGCGCGCGATGAGCAACCTGCTCCTGGCCGCGGTCACGCGCGATGACGTCGCGGACTACGTCAACACGCTCCTGCTCGTCTACATCGTCCTGATCTTCATCCGGATCATCATGAGCTGGATCCCGCGCATTCCCTACCACCGCGTGCTGGACGCGGTGCTCAAGTTCGTCAAGGACGTCACGGACCCCTACCTCAACCTGTTCCGGCGCTTCATCCCCCTCGTGAAGCTCGGCCCCGGCGCGCTCGACGTCAGCCCGATCGTGGCCACGTTCGTCCTGATCATCGTGGGCCAGGGGATCATCGTCCCGCTCATCCGGGGCTGAGCGAGGCCTGGCGGCCGCGCGGCGCCCGTGATCCCGTGGTCGCGCATGCTGGTCGCGCTCGGCGCCACCGTCGCGCTCGACCAGGTCACGAAGGCCATCATCGTGGCCAACGTCGAGCGCGGGCAGGACATCAACGTCTTCCTGGCCCTCGACATCACCAACGTGCGCAACACGGGTGTGGCGTTCGGGGCGTTCGCGGGTGCCGCCGTCCCGATCGTGGCGGCCAGCGCTCTGGCGCTGACCGGCCTGCTGGCCTACTTCGCCCTCAACCTGCGGGAACGCTGGCTGTGGCTTCCGGTGGGCGCGATACTCGGGGGCGCCATCGCCAA
The DNA here is from genome assembly GCA_040901445.1 of Thermoleophilaceae bacterium. Classification (GTDB taxonomy): domain Bacteria; phylum Actinomycetota; class Thermoleophilia; order Solirubrobacterales; family Thermoleophilaceae; genus JBBDYQ01. The sequence goes on from JBBDYQ010000007.1 coordinate 31,081, forward strand.
CCTGGCGGACCGCGCGCGGGAGGGGGCCGTGATCGACTTCATCGACCCCCTGGGCTGGCCGGCGTTCAACGTCGCGGACATCGCGATCGTGCTCGGGGTGCTGGGCCTGCTCTACGTCGTGGACTCTCCGCGGAGGCGCGGTGAGGACTGAGCCGGCCGAGATCCTCGCCGGCGAGGGCGACGCGGGGGAGCGGCTCGACGTCGTGCTCGTGAGCCATGCCGCAGCGGCGTCGCGGTCGGAGGCGCAGCGCCTGATCGCCGCCGGGCGCGTCGCGGTGGACGGCGAGCTCCGGGCCAAGCGGCATCGCGTTGCGGCCGGCGAGCGCATCTCGGTGGCGCGGGCGCAGGAGCCCGCCGGCGGGCTCGAGAGCGAGGCCGTGCCCTACGAGCTCGTGCACGAGGACGAACACCTGCTCGTGGTGGACAAGCCGGCGGGCGTCGTCGTCCATCCCGGCGCGGGCCACGCGGCCCCGACGCTCGCGGGCGCGCTGCGCGCCCAAGGGGCGGCGGGGGGGAGCGATCCCGGCCGGGCGGGGATCGTGCACCGGCTCGACCGCGACACGTCAGGGCTGCTGGTCGTGGCGCGCTCCGAGGAGATGCACGCCGCCCTCGCGGCCATGATCCGCGAGCGGCAGGTGGAGCGCGGGTACCTGGCCCTCGTGGAGGGCCGTCCCGACGCCGCCAGCGGCACGATCGACGCCGCCGTCGGCCGGGACCGCTCCCGGCGCACTCTGATGTCCACGCGCACGGACCGCCCGCGCAGCGCGCGGACGCACTTCCAGATCGAGGAGCCGCTGCCCCGGACCACGCTGCTGCAGGTGCGGCTGGAGACCGGGCGCACCCATCAGATCCGCGCGCATCTGGCGGCCATCGGCCACCCGGTCTGCGGCGACGACAGGTACGGGGGAGGCACGAGCGGCGCGCGGCTTGGGCTAACGCGCCAATTTCTCCACAGCGCGCGTTTGGTGTTTCGACACCCCGCAACCGGGGAATCACTGGCCTGCGAGTCCAAACTACCCGCCGACCTGCGCCGCACGCTCGGCGTGGCCCGGCGGGAGCCAGTCTCCGGAGGGCCAGACGGAGGCTGATTGCAGTTCGAACGGGGCGCCTCACGGGGCGCCCCGTTTCGTTCCCTGACGAATTGGCGCCATCCCGGTCCTTTCCCGAGGCGGGGCGCCCGGCTGGCAAGGACGCAGGCCCGAAGCCGTGCTGGGCAAGGCGAGGGTCGAGGACGCAGCCAGGCGGGCGCCCCGCCCGGGAAAGAGAAGAGCCCGGCCGCATCATGCGTACCGGGCTCTTCGACCGTCTGACGGACCGGACCACCGGAGGTAGGGGAAGGGAGGGCCGGCCCGCATTGACCAAAACGATGCCCTCCCGGAAAACTTGCGGCTCACGCTTCGGACTATCCTGTCCGGCACATCCAGACCAACGACCACCCCGCCGGACTTCCGTCCGCGGCCCTGCCCGGGAAGAGCTCCCGGGTCCCGCGGCGCCCGGTGGGCAGCACATCATCGACAAGGGAGCACGAGTGACCCAGGTAGGCATCAAGGAGCTGCTGGAGGCCGGCGTGCATTTCGGCCACCAGACACGCCGCTGGAACCCGAAGATGCGCCGCTTCATCTTCGGCGAGCGCGGCGGGATCCACATCATCGACCTGCAGAAGACCGAGCGCCTGCTGGCCGCGGCCCAGGAGTTCGCGTCCGACATCGCCGCCCGCGGCGGCACGGTCCTGTTCGTGGGCACGAAGAAGCAGGCGCGCGACGCCGTCCGGGAGGCCGCCGAGGGGGCGGGCATGCCGTACGTGAACCAGCGCTGGCTCGGCGGGCTGCTCACGAACTTCCAGACCATCTCGAAGCGGATCAAGCGCCTCCACGAGCTCACGGACTGGCGCGAGAGCGGCACGATGGAGCTGCTGCCCACGCGCGAGCGCATCGCGGCGGAGTCCGAGCGCGAGAAGCTCGAGATGAACCTCGGTGGCGTCCGCAACCTCGAGCGCCCGCCGGCGGCCGTGTTCGTCGTGGACCTCAAGACCGAGGTCATCGCCGTGCGCGAGGCGGTCCGGCTCAACATCCCGATCATCGGCCTGGTGGACACCAACTGCGACCCCGGTCCGGTGAGCTACGTGATCCCCGGCAACGACGACGCCATCCGCTCGTGCAAGGTGGTGGTGGATGCGATCGGCGACGTGGTGGCCGAGCGCGCCGACCGCTTCCGCGTCGAGGAGGAGGAGCGCCGGCGCCGTGAGGAGGAGGAGCGCGCCCGCCGCGAGGCCGAGGAGCAGGCTCGCCGGGAGGCCGAGGAGCAGGCTCGGCGCGAGGAGGAGGAGCAGGCCCGCCGCGAGACGGCAGAGCGCGAGCAGGCCGCGCAGGCGCAGGCCGCCGGCCAGCCGCCGGCCGCCGCCCCCGAGCAGCAGGCGCCGGATTCCCCCGGGGAGGGCCGGTGACCGACATCTCCGCCAGGGACGTCAAGGCCCTCCGGGACCGCACGGGCGCGGGCATGATGGACTGCAAGAAGGCCCTGCAGGAGGCCGGCGGCGACGTGGACAAGGCAGTCGAGATCCTGCGCGTGAAGGGCCAGGCCCAGGCCGCCAAGCGCGGCGAGCGGACGGCCTCGGAAGGCCTCGTTCAGAGCTACATCCACGCCACCGGCAGGATCGGCGTGCTCGTGGAGATCGACTGCGAGACCGACTTCGTGGCGCGCAACGAGGACTTCACGGCGTTCGCCAGGGACGTGGCGCTCCACATCGCCGCCGCCAACCCGCTGTACGTGGCGCCGGATGACGTGCCGGACGAGGTCCGCGAGGCGGAGCTGCGCATCCTCGAGGAGCAGGCCGCCGAGTCCGGCAAGCCCGAGGAGGTGCGGCGCAAGATGGCCGAGGGCCGGCTGCGCAAGTGGCTCGAGGAGGTCGTCCTGCTCTCACAGCAGCACGTGAACGCCGACAAGCACGACGGCAAGACGATCGAGGACCTGCGCGCACAGACCTCGGCGAAGACGGGCGAGAACGTGGTCATCCGCCGCTTCTCGCGCTTCGCGGTCGGAGAAGCGTAGGCCCGATGGCGGGCGGGCCCGTCTTCGGCCGGATACTGCTCAAGCTCTCCGGCGAGGCGCTGATGGGCGAGCTGCCCTTCGGCACCGATCCCGACCGCATCCGCGCCATCGCCACGCAGGTCAAGCACGTGGCCGAGCGCGGCGTGGAGGTGGCCGTCGTGGTGGGCGGGGGCAACATCTACCGCGGCCTGCAGGGCGCCGCCGAGGGCATGGACCGCGCCACCGGCGACTACATGGGCATGCTCGCCACCGTGCTCAACGCGCTGGCGCTGCAGGACGCGATGGAGAAGCTCGAGGTCCACTCCCGCGTCCAGTCGGCGATCACGATCGCCGAGGTGGCCGAGCCCTACATCCGCCGCCGCGCCATCCGCCATCTGGAGAAGAAGCGCGTCGTGATCTTCGCCGCCGGCACGGGCAATCCATTCTTCACCACCGACACCGCCGCGGCCCTGCGGGCCGTGGAGATCCACGCCGAGACCATCCTGATGGGCAAGAACGGGGTGGAGGGCGTCTACGACGCCGATCCCCGCATCCATCCCGATGCGCGCTTCCTGCCCGAGATCACCCACCACGAGGCCATCGAGCAGCGTCTCGCCGTGATGGACACCAACGCGCTGGTGCTGTGCCGCGACCACGAGCTGCCGATCCACGTCTTCAACATGGATGACGAGCGCAACATCGACCGGATAGTGTGCGGCGAGCGCGTGGGGACCGTGGTGTCGACATGATCGAGGAGCTCCTGGAGGACGCGGCAGACCGGATGCTGAAGTCCGTCGAGTCCACCCGCCACGAGTTCTCGACGGTGCGCACGGGGCGTGCCTCGCCGCAGCTGCTCGACCGCGTGGACGTCGATTACTACGGGGCGCGCACGCCGCTCAAGCAGCTGTCCACCATCTCCGCCTCCGAGGCGCGGCTGCTCACCATCACGCCGTATGACAAGTCCTCGATCAAGTCGATCGAGAAGGCCATCCTGGAGTCCGACGTCGGGCTCACGCCGTCCAACGACGGCAACGTCATCCGGCTGGCCATCCCGGAGCCCACGGAGGAGCGCCGCAGGGAGCTGGTCAAGGTCGTGCACAACATCGCGGAGGAGGGCCGCGTGGCCATCCGCAACATCCGCCGCGACGTGATGCACGACCTGCGCGAGCTCAAGAGCGAGGGCGACGTGGGCTCCGACGACGAGCACCGCGCCGAGACGCAGCTGCAGAAGCTCACGGACGACCGGATCGGCGAGATCGACGGATCGCTCGCCGGCAAGGAACAAGAGATCCTGGAAGTGTGAGCGGCCCGGCGGGACGGCCGCGCTACGTCGCGATCATCACCGATGGCAACGGCCGCTGGGCCCAGGGGCGGGGGCTCCCCGTCATCGAGGGGCACCGCGCCGGCGCCGACGTGGTCAAGGACCGCCTCCGCGACGCCGCCCGGCTGGGGGTGGAGGAGCTCACGGTGTACTCGTTCTCCACCGAGAACTGGTCGCGCGAGCCCGACGAGGTGGCGGGCCTCATGACGATGTTCGGCGAGCGGATCGACGCCGAGACGCCCGAGCTGCACTCCGAGGGCGTGAGGATGCGCTTCATCGGCCGCACCGAGGGCGTGGGGGCCGAGCTCGTGGAGCGCATGCGCTGGGCGGAGGACGTGACCGCGGACAATCGCCGCATCACCCTGTTCGTGGCCTTCAACTACGGCGGCAGGGCGGAGATCGTGGACGCGGCGCGAACGTTCACGGGAGGCACGGAGGAGGACTTCCGCAGCCACCTCTACGCCCCGGACATGCACGACCCAGACCTCCTGATCCGGACCAGCGGCGAGCAGCGCATCTCGAACTACCTGCTCTGGCAGTGCGCGTACTCCGAGTTCCTGTTCCGGGACGAGCTGTGGCCGGACTTCACGCGCGAGGCCTTCGAGGGCTCGCTCGAGGAGTTCGAGCGCAGGGCCCGGCGGTTCGGAGCGCGCTGAGTGTCCGCGTCCGAGCGCCGCAGCACGCGGGCCCGGCGGCGCAACCAGCGCTCGGACCTCGGCGCGCGGGTGCTGGCCGCGATTCCCGCGGTGGCGTTCGCGATCTTCATCGTGGCGCAGGGCGGTCTGGTGTTCGCTCTCGGCCTGCTCGCGCTCGGCATCCTCGCCATGCATGAGCTCTACACGCTGATGGACCGGGTGCAGCCGGCCAAGCTGGCCGGCTTCCTCGCCCTGGCCGGGCTCCTCCTAGCGGCGCTGTACGGGGACCAGTTCCAGATCCTGCTGGCGCTGGCGCTGGCGGTGCCCGTGACGTTCTTCTTCGCGCTGCTGCGGCCCCACCGCGAGAACGTGTCCTGGGCGGTGGCGGTGACGCTGCTCGGCGTGGCCTGGATCGGGGTGGCGCTGGCACACGCCGTGCTGCTGCGCGAGCTGCCCCACGGCGGGGCGCTGGTGGTGGACGTGCTGATCGGCACCTTCATCGGGGACACCGCCGCCTACTTCGGCGGGCGGGCCTACGGGCGCCACAAGATCGCCCCGCGGATCTCGCCGAGCAAGACGCTCGAGGGCCTGATCGCCGGGATCGTGGGCGGCACGTTCGCGTTCTGGCTGTTCGCGATCTCCTACCAGGACTTCTTCGACGGCAAGGGCGTCGAAGCGCTGGTGATCGGCTTCTGCGTGGCGCTCGCCGCTCCGCTGGGAGACCTGTTCGAATCGTTGATCAAGCGCGACCTCGACGTGAAGGACACCGGACGCTTCTTCGGTGCCCACGGCGGCGTCCTCGACCGCCTCGATGCGGTCTTCTTCACCGCCGTGACGGGTTATTACGTGAGTATCGCGGTGCTCTGAGGCGTCAGCCGCCCGCGCGATCCCACGCCTTGAGCGCCGGCACAGGATCGAGGTAGTCGCCGCCCCGATACCAGCCGGGCGCGGACCACAGCTCGAAGTGGAGGTGGCACGCCGAAGCGTTGCCGCTGTCGCCCACCTGGCCGATCTGCTGCCCGGTCTGGACCGTGTCGCCCTTCTCGAACGCCGGGGCTGCCGTCATGTGCATGTAGACGTAGTCCTGGCCCGTCTCCGAGCCGGTGACCACCATGTAGTGCCCGGCCGCCGACTGGTAGCCCACGAAGTACACCTCGCCGCCCTGGGCCGCCACGAGCGGCGTGCCGCAGTCGGCCATGACGTCGGCGCCGCGATGGTTGCGTCCGGCGCCGATGCCGTCACCGTATGTGTGCGCCCCCTGGACGGGGAAGACGTGGCCCTCGGCGGCCGCGATCTGTTCCTCGCCCTCGGGGAGGCTCTCTCCGTCCTCCACCTGGCGGCGCATGAGCCGGGCCTGGGCCTCGCTGACCTTGCCGTCGTCGCGGATGTCGCTCCAGTTCTCGTAGCGCTCTACCCGCGTCTCGGTGCCGCGGCCGAAGACGCCGTCGACGCCGGTCTCGAAGCCCAGGTGCGTGAGCCAGGACTGGAGGACGCGCACGTCATGCCCGCGGTCCCCGCGTCTCAGCGTGCGCTCGCCGAAGGAGTGGTCCTCCTGGCTGCGGCGGCTGCGGCTGCGGCTCTCGCGCTCGCCGAACTTCCGCTCCATCTGGCGGCGCATCCGGCGGGCCTGACCGCGGCTCACGGCGTGGTCCTCGGTGAGGTCGTTGTCGCGGTCGTAGCGGTCCACGCTGCGCTCCGTGCCCTCGCCGAACGTCCCGTCGACCTCCGTGCGGAAGCCGAGGTGGGTGAGCCAGGACTGGAGCACGCGCACGTCATGGCCGCGCTGGCCACGCTCGAGCACGCGGTCGCCGAAGTCGGCGGAAGCAGTGGGCGCAAAAGCCAGTGCCGCCGCTGCCGCAAGGGGCGCGGCGCGGAGCAGGCGCCTGTGTGTCATGGGGAGCATGACCTCTCTTTCGTCGCTGCCTCCGGGGTTAGCTGGCGGGCTCGCGCGGAAAGAGACGCGCTACGCCGGTATTCGACGATTCGCCCCAAACACCTTGGGTCCCCCGGCCGCCCGCACCGTGCGGGCGATTTGGCTAGGTCTCGGGTACAAGTCTCCCAACTCGTCAGGCGGCATGGAGTTTCGGCGCGAGGGGTCAGGTCGTGCATTGGGACGATGCATGACCTGACCCCGAGAGAGGAGAGGGAATGGGCTGGTTCAGCGAGGAGGAGCTCCGCGAGATGTCGCGGCCGACCATGGACCGGGCGGTGGAGGCCATCGACCGCGGCGACACCGAGGCCGCACGCCGGCTCTGCGAGGAGATGAAGCACGAGTGGCGCTTCATGCACGACCTGCTCGTGGACGGGCTCGCGGGCATGTACTCCTACGTCAAGGAGCGGCTCGGGGAGGAGTCGATCGAGGACATGCACCGCTGGACGATGAGCCGCGGCTGGAACAAGCAGGTGGAGGCCATCGGGAGCGCCGACCGGCGCTTCATCGTGGAGGCGCTGGCGGCGACCTGGCGCGCCCACTCGGGCAGCGGCACGGGCCCGTCACCGGGCGCGTTCGCTATCGAGGAGGACGACGAGAAGTTCACCTTCCGGATGAACCCCTGCGGGTCGGGCCAGAGGCTGTGGCGCATGGGCCGCTACGAGGGCGACGACGGCCATGCCCTCGTGGAGGGCGCGTACCCGTGGACGTACGGGCGCAAGAACTTCCCGATCTACTGCACTCACTGCGCGTTCATGAACGAGATCCTCTCGATCGAGTGGCTCGGATGGCCCGTCTACCCCAGCGACGCGCCCGAGGACTTCGACCACGACCCCTGCACCTGGTACTGGTACAAGGACCCGGCGAACATCCCCGAGCGCCACTGGGCGCGCTATGGCCTGGAGAAGCCCGATGCCCGCTGACACCTCGCCCACCGGCCTGCGGGTGATCGTCACGGGCGCGGCGGGCGGAATCGGCCGGGCGCTGGTGGAGACGCTGGCGGCCTGTGACTGCCGCGTGGGGGCCGCCGACGTGGCGGAGCCGCCGCCCGACGGCGCGGTGGCCACCGCCGCGTTCGACGTGAGCGACGCCGGCGCCGCCGCAGACGGCGTCGCGAGCCTCGTGGAGCAGCTGGGCGGCTGCGACGCGATCGTGGCCAACGCCGGTGTGGTGGACACGATCCACCGCGCCGAGCGCTTCCCGGAGAAGGCGTGGCGGCGCGACCTCGAGACCAACCTGTCCGGCGCCTTCCATGTGACCAAGGCCGCGTTCGGCGCCCTCGCGGACTCGGGTGACGGGCGCGTCGTGCTGGTCTCCTCCGTGGCGGCCGAGATCGGGCTGCCCGGCCAGGCCGCCTACGGCGCCTCCAAGGCCGGCATCGTGGGCCTGGCGCGCACGCTGGCCGCGGAATGGGCGTCGCGCGGCGTGCGCTGCAACGTGGTGATGCCGGGCATGATCGCCACCCCCAAGGTGCTGGCCATGCCCGAGGACCTGCGCGACGCGCTGACGGACGCCATCCCGCTCGGGCGCCTGGGCGCCACCGAGGAGCTGGCGGGCGCGGTGTGCTTCCTGCTGTCCCCGGCCGCGGCCTACGTCACCGGAACGGTGTTGCGGGTGGACGGCGGCTTCGGCCTCGCCGGGACGGCAATGGTGGGAGGGCGCCGCCGTTAGATGAGTTGTTCCGCGGTTCGTTGGGCGACGAGCGCGGCGATTGCCCTGGTCGGCTTGGCGGGCGAGTGGGTGAGTGGGCGCCGGCCGGCGCGAACTCCCCCGAGTCTTGGCCGCTGTGTCGTTCCGACCCGACTATGTAGGGTCAAAACGACACAGCGAACGGCGAACCCGCAGGCCAAAGCCCGCCCCGGCGCCCCAGCCCGCCAGACACCGAACCCGCATCAGCCCTCCTGGATGGCCCGCCCGCCAGGCGAGCGGCGCCCACACGGCCCTGCCCCTCATCACCGCCGTTTGAGAGCCGAGCGCACCGGCGCGCCCGAGAACCGCCAACCGACCGAACCCGACAAGCACCGGGCGCTCCATCCGGGCCATGCGGGTCGCGGAACAACGCCACTGACAGCCACGGGCGTCAGCGGACCTCGATGATCCGCTCGTGGCTGCGCCCGTCCACGCCGAAGCCGCCGAGCTCGACTCCCCGGTGCCGAGCTCCACGCGGCGCCGGACACCAGATCGAGCGTGGCCACGCGCTCGGCCACCCGCGCCGGGTGGTTCACGCCGGGCGGGATCTGCATTACGTCGTGGCCGAGGCGGATGTCCTTCGTGCGCTGGCTCGCGGCGGCGAGGAACACCTCCGGCGCGGATGAGTGCGAGTACTCCTCGAGGAAGTGGTGCTCGACCGCCCAGACGCAGTCGAAGCCCGCCCGGTCGGCGATCTCCACCTGGTCGAGCGCGTCCTTCAGCAGGCGCTACTCGCCGCCGTCCCCCCACGGCCTCGGAAGCTGGTGCTCGTAGAAGATGCCGAAGCGCATCCCGAGCGGATCCTAGAGCCCGAAAATCTCGTGGTGCCACCCGGAACCCCGGCGGAGCCGCGCGGCGCCCGCCCTAGACTTCGCCGCGTGCGCAGGATCGTCATCCTCGGCTCCACCGGCTCCATCGGCACGCAGGCACTCGACGTGGTCGAGGCAAGCGCCGAGCTCGAGGTCGTGGCGCTGGCCGCCGGCTCCAGCCACGAGCCGCTCGTGGAGCAGGCCGCCCGCTTCGGCGTCTCCCGCATAGCGCTCGCCGACGCCGACGCCGCCGCGCGTGCCGGGGAGGCCTGGACCGGGGGGGAGGTGCTGGCCGGACCCGAGGGCGTCGTCTCGCTCATCACGGAGTCCGACTGCGATCTCGTGCTCAACGCGCTCGTGGGCTCCGCCGGGCTCGGGCCCACGATCGCCACGCTGGGCGAGGGCATCGACCTCGCCCTGGCCAACAAGGAGAGCCTGGTCGTGGGCGGCGAGCTGGTCACCACGCTCGCGGAGGCCACCGGCGCGCGCATCATCCCGGTGGACTCCGAGCACTCGGCGCTGCACCAGCTGATCGCCGCGGAGGAGCGCCCGGGCACCGTGGACCGGCTGGTGCTCACCGCATCGGGCGGGCCGTTCCGCGGGCGCAGCGCCGCGGAGCTGCGCGGGGTCACGCGCGAGGAGGCGCTCGCGCACCCGACCTGGGACATGGGCGGCAAGATCACGATCGACTCGGCCACGCTCATGAACAAGGGGCTCGAGCTGATCGAGGCCCACCACCTGTTCGGCGTGCCCTACGAGCGCATCGACGTGGTCGTGCACCCGCAGTCGATCGTCCACTCCCTGATCCACCTCAATGACGGCGCCTCGCTGGCCCATCTCGGCTACCCGGACATGCGCGTGCCGATCTCCTACGCCCTGCACTTCCCCGACCGCGCCGACGTGCCTGTGGAGGCGCTCGACCTCGCGGCGGTGGGGCAGCTCACCTTCGAGGCGCCGGACGAGGACACGTTCCCCTGTCTGCGGCTCGCCCGCGAGGCGGCCGCGGCCGGCGGCACTGCGCCGTGCGTGCTCAACGCCGCCAACGAGGTGGCGGTGCACGCCTTCCTCGGCGGCGCGCTCTCGTTCCCGGGCATCGCCGAGGTGATCGAGCGCACCCTCGCGGACGCCGGCGCGGCGCCCGTCGGCCACTTCTCCGACCTCTACCGGGCGGACGCCGAGGCCCGCGAGCGCGCGGGCGACGTGATCGAGGGCGTGGCCGCCAAGTGAGCTGGGTCCTCGCCTTCGCCGGCTTCTCGGCGCTCATCATCCTGCACGAGTTCGGCCACTTCGCGGTGGCCAAGGCGGTGGGCATGCGGGTGGAGCGCTTCTCCCTGTTCTTCCCGCCGCTGCTGCTGCGCAGGAAGCGCGGCGAGACCGAGTACGCCATCGGGGCGGTGCCGCTGGGCGGCTACGTGAAGATCAGCGGCATGAACCCGGACGAGGACCTCCCCCAGGAGGTCCGCGACCGGGCCTACCACGCCCAGCCGGTGTGGAAGCGCATCGCGGTCATCGCCGCGGGGCCCGCCATGAACCTGATCATCGCCTTCCTGCTGCTGTTCGTCTTCTTCTGGCAGATCGGGCCCCAGACCGCCAGCAGCATGGTGGGAGAGCCCGAACCCGGCTTCCCGGCGGCCGGGGTGCTCGAGCCGGGCGACCGGCTCGTGTCGATCGACGGCCGCAGCGGTGAGCCGGCGGACCTCTCGCGGGCCATCGCATCACACACCTGTGCGGGGGAGCCCACGGACGGCTGTCGCGCGCAGACGCCGGTCACGCTCGTGATCGAGCGCGACGGGCAGCGCCGCACCCTCGAGCTCACGCCGGTGTACGACGACGCGGTGGACCGCACGCGGCTGGGCTTCAGCTTCGCGCCGGGCGACCGCGAGCCGTTCGCGCTCGGGGAGTCGATCGACGTCACCGCCGACCAGTTCTGGTTCATCACCAAGCAGACCGCCAGCCTGCCCGCGCGCCTGCTCGACGCCGAGCAGCGGGAGGAGATCTCGGGGGTGGTCGGCGGGTACGAGGTCACGCGCCAGACGATCCTCAACGACGTGGCCGAGGTCATCGGCATCCTCGCCATCATCTCGCTGTCGCTGGCGATCGTGAACCTGTTCCCGTTCCTGCCGCTGGACGGAGGGCACATCTTCTGGGCGCTGGTCGAGAAGCTGCGGCGCCGTCCCGTGTCGCTGGCCACCATGGAGCGCGCGGGGGTGATCGGCTTCGCGCTCGTGATCGGCCTGTTCCTGATCGGCCTCTCCAACGACATCGGCCGGCTGTCGGGCGAGGGCTTCAACGTGCGGTAGGCTCGCCCTGACACCCTGTCAGGCGAGGAGGAGAGCCCACGATGGAAGTCGCATCCGCCGAGCGGCGCCGCACGGAGCGGCCGCGCGCACTCGACGCCCGCACGCTCTGCGAGGCGTTCCAGCTGACCGCCGAGGACAATGCCGACCGGCCCGCCATCCGCACGAAGGGCGACGAGTTCTCGATCTCCTTCCGCGAGTACAACGAACGCGTGCAGCGAGTGGCCGCCGGACTGGCCGCGCTCGGCATCGGCAAGGGCGACACCGTGGGCATCATGCTCACCAACCGGCCCGAGTTCCACTTCGTGGACACGGCGGCGCTGCACCTGGGCGCGGTGCCCTTCTCGATCTACAACACCTACACGCCGGACCAGATCAACTACCTGGTGGGCGACGCCGGCAACACCGTGCTCGTCACCGAGCAGGCGTTCGCCGACCGCATCCTCAAGGCAAAGGACGGCACCAGCCTCGAGCACGTCGTCGTGGTGGATGGAGATGCCCCCGAGGGCGCCATGACGCTGGAGGAGCTCGAGGCCGGCGGAGCGGACGACTTCGACTTCGAGGCGGCCTGGAAGGCGGTCGGGGCCGACGACCACCTCACGATCATCTACACCTCAGGCACGACCGGCCCGCCCAAGGGCGTGCAGCTCACCCACGGCAACCTCGCCGAGGCGGTGCGGGCCTTCGACCAGGTCATCGCCTTCCCCTCCGACGGCCGGGTGGTGTCCTGGCTGCCCATGGCGCACATCGCCGAGCGCGCCTGCAGCCAGTACCTGCCGATGATGCTCGGCTTCACCGCCACCTGCTGCCCGAACCCGAAGGAGGTCGTCTTCTACCTGCCGGAGGTGCGGCCCACCTGGTTCTTCGCCGTGCCGCGCATCTGGGAGAAGCTCAAGGCCGCCATCGAGGCCGGCATCGCCGCGGAGGAGGACGAGCAGAAGAAGCAGGCCACCGAGTGGGCGATCGGGGTGGGGCTGAAGAAGACCCGCCTGATCCAGAGCGGCGAGAAGGTCCCCGCCGAGCTCGAGGAGGAGTACGGCAAGGCCGACGCCATGGTGCTCTCCAAGATCCGCGAGCGCCTGGGCTTCGACCAGATCGAGTCGGTGAACGTCGGCGCGGCCCCCACGCCGCCCGAGGTCATCGAGTTCTACCACGCCATCGGCATCCCGCTGGCCGAGCTGTGGGGCATGTCGGAGACCTGTGGCGCCGGCACCTGCAACCCGCCCGAGAAGGTCAAGATCGGCACGGTCGGGCCGCCGCCGCCCGGCATCGAGATCAAGCTGGCAGAGGACGGCGAGGTGCTCGTCAAGGGCCCCGTGATCATGGCCGGCTACCGCAATCAGCCGGACAAGACCAGGGAGACCATCGACGACGACGGCTGGCTCCACACCGGCGACATCGGGCAGATCGACGACGAGGGCTATCTCAAGATCGTCGACCGCAAGAAGGAGATCATCATCAACGCGGCCGGCAAGAACATGTCGCCGGCCAACATCGAGGCGGTGGTCAAGTCGTCGTCGCCGCTCATCGGGCAGGCCGTCGCGGTCGGGGACCGGCGGCCCTTCAACGTGGCGCTGATCACCCTCGACCCGGACGTCGCGCCGGGCTTCGCCCAGCAGCACGGGATCGAGGACGCCTCGTTCGAGAGCCTGTCGCAGGACGAGGCGGTGCTCGCGGCGGTGCAGGAGGGCGTCGACAAGGCCAACGAGCAGCTCGCGCGCGTCGAGGGCATCAAGAAGTTCAAGATCCTGCCCACCGACTGGGAGCCGGGCGGCGAGGAGCTCACGCCCACGATGAAGCTCAAGCGCAAGCCGATCGCCGAGAAGTACGAGGCCGAGATCGAGGCGCTCTACTCCGGGTAACCCATACCGGGGACCGTGGGCCCCGAGGTTCAGGGATCAGGGGCCTCCGAACCGGGGGCGCAGCGCGAGGACGTTGTCCACGTACTGCTGCGTCTCCGGGAACAGGCCCTGCGAACGAACGGAGCCCAGCCCCTGGTAGTAGGCGGCAGCCGCCCGTGCCTCATCGCCGCCGGTGTCGCGCAGGAGCTGGCCGAGGTACATCACGCCGGCGTGGACGTTGTCCGCGGCCGAGTTGGCGTCCAGCGGACCGCCGGCGAGGTTCTGCTGCACCCAGTCCCAGGTGCCGGGCAGGATCTGCATGACGCCGCGGGCGTTGGCGCTCGACACCATCGAGTTGTTGAAGCCGCTCTCCTGCCATCCGATCGCGGAAGCCAGGGACGCCGGGACGCCGTGCGCCGCCGCGATCTCGTTGATCTGAGCTGCGGTCACGTGCTCCGGAGAGGGGGCGGGGGAGGCCTGGGGCACGGCCGATGCCGGCTGCGGCGCCGCGGCCGCGGCGGTGGCGTCCGGCGCGCCGGACGGGAGCTTGAGGTGGATGCCCGCCATCAGCACGCCGGACGGATCGATGCCGTTCGCGGCGGCCACCTGCTCGGTAGCCACCCCGCTGCGGGCCGCGATGGCCGAGAGCGTGTCGCCCGGCTGCACGACGTAGGCGCCCAGCGTGGGCGGGGCGCCGGCCTGGGCCGGCGCGCCGGCCTGGGCCGGAGCCTGCGCTGGTGCGCTCGCGGGAGCGGACGCGCCGAGCGCCGCCGCCCCCTCCCTCACGGACGGGACCCAGATCGTGCTGCCCAGCACGACGTTCGCATCCGGCGACAGCCCGTTGAAGGCCGCCACGGTGGCGGTGGTCAGGTTGCTGGCGGCCGCGATCGACCAGAGCGTCTCGCCGGGGGCGACTGTGTGGGCGACCTTCGCGCCGGCCGGCGCCGCGAGGAGCGCCAGCGCGACAATGGCCGCGAGGAGGGATCGGAACATGCCGTGAGCGTTCCCCCCGCGGCCACGAGGGTCATCCCGTTATGCGCGGATGCAGCCAACCTTGCGCCCGCACGCGGCCCGTGGCGCAGGCGCCCCGGGCGAGGCAGAGGCTATCCTCGTTTCCGATGGCCTCCAAGCGGCAGATCGACGTCGGCGGGGTGAAGGTCGGCGGCGGCGCGCCCGTCGCGGTCCAGTCGATGACGAAGACCGAGACGGCGGACTACGACGCCACGCTCCAGCAGATCCGCGCGATCGCCGACGCCGGGGCGGACCTCGTGCGCGTGGCCGTGCCGCGCGACGACGACGTGGAGGCGCTCAGGCGCCTGGTGGTGGAGTCGCCGATCCCGGTGATCGCCGATATCCACTTCAACCACACGCTCGCGCTCAAGGCCATCGACGCCGGGGCGCACTGCATCCGCCTCAACCCCGGCAACATCGGCGGGCCCGGCAAGGTGGCCGAGGTTGCAGCCCGGGCCAAGGCCGCCGGCACGCCCATGCGCATCGGCGTGAACTCCGGCTCGCTGCCCAAGCACCTGCACGAGCTCGAGCGCTCCCGGCCCGTGGAGGCGCTCGTGACCGCCGCGGTGGAGTTCGTGGACCTGATGGAGAGCCTGGACTTCGACGACTTCAAGGTCTCGATCAAGTCCACGAGCGTGCCCAACACGATCGCGTCCAACCGGCTGCTGTCGCAGCGCATCGACTACCCGATCCACCTCGGCATCACCGAGGCCGGCACGAAGTGGTCGGGTTCGCTCAAGTCGGCGGTGGGGCTGGGCACGCTGCTGGCCGACGGCGTGGGTGACACCGTGCGCATCTCGCTCTCCACCTTCCACGCGGAGGAGGAGGTCAAGGTGGCCTGGGAGATCCTAAAGGCGCTCAAGCTGCGCGAGCGCGGCCCCGTGCTCATCGCCTGCCCCACCTGCGGGCGGCTGCAGTTCGACATGGACACCGTCGTCGCCGAGATAGAGCAGCGGCTCGAGGCCTACGAGCAGCCCATCGAGGTGGCCGTGCTCGGCTGCGCGGTCAACGGCATCGGCGAGGCCTCGCACGCGGACTTCGGGATCACGGGCGCCAAGAACGAGGGCCTGATCTTCGCCCACGGCAAGCCGCTGCGGAAGGTGCCGCAGGAGCTGCTCGTGGACGCGCTGTTCGCCGAGATCGACAAGTCGCTGGCCATCGGCCGTACCGTCGTCGACGAGCACAAGTCCGCCGAGGGCGCGGAGTGGCTCGAGAGGATCGAGGCCGAGAACGCCGACCAGATCACCCCCGAGCGCCTGGCCCAGATGGAGGCCGCAGCCGCGGCCGCCGAGAGCGGCACGGCGCTGCCGATGGCCAATGGCGCCGACCGGTCCGAGCGCACGCGCGTCACCGGCCGCCGCTTCTCCCGCGCCTAGCGTCAGCGGCGTGCGGCGCCGGTCGACCTGCTGCCGTCGGGCACGGCGCGCGCCGTGCGGCTGCGGTACGTCTGGGCGCCGTCGGTCCAGCGCAGCTGCCAGGTGCCGCGCGGGTTGGTGCGCAGGCGCACGCGGAAGTAGCCGCGCGCCGTGATCGTGCGCACCACCCGCCGCGAGCGGAGGATCTCGATGACCTGCTCGCCGCGCCCGCGCGGGCGTGCCCGGCCGAACACCTCCACCTGCCGGGGCCCGAGCTGGCGCACCCAGAGGGGGGTGCGGAAGGCCGCATAGCCGGGCTTCTCCTCCGCGAAGCCGAAGCGCAGGGTGGGGCTCTCGCACAGCAGCGCGTTCTCGCCGAACCGCAGGCCGCTCTGGAAGCCGCCGTAGCGCGCGTTGGAGCCCGGGGGCCGATCGAGGTGGATCCGGTCGTCGATCAGCAGGTAGTTGGAGTAGCTCCTCACCCGCGGGCGCGTCCAGGAGATGTACTCGGCCTCGTTGATGTGCGAGGCCTGGTCCTCCAGCGGCGCGCCGAAGCCCACGCAGTCCGGCGGGTTGGTCTGGATGCCGAACTCGGTGTTGTAGATCGGCAGCTTTCGCCGCACCCGGCGCGTGCGCGCGATGCGGTCCAGCGCGCGCTCCACGCGCACGATCTGGCCGATCGTGGCGTCGTCGGGGTTGGCCACCCGCGTGCGCGGCCCGGTGGGGCGGGAGTAGGCGTGATAGGCGAATCCGCTCGTGCGGATGCGCGGGAAGCGCGAGCAGCCCCGCACCCGGGCGGCGCGCCCGCGCAGCGGGCGGTAGCGGCTGTCCACGCAGAAGAACTCGCGCAGCCACTGGATCGGGCGGATGTTCCTGAGCGCCCCGAGCCGCCGGCTTCCGATCGGGAGGATCTCGCCGAACAGGATCGTGTCGCGGTCGTGCCCGGTCTCGCCCAGGGCCTGGCGGGCCGCCACGTAGAGCCGCCGGTACTGGTGAGGCGCGCTGGGCGTCAGCCGCCCGCCCAGCCGCTCCGAGAGCGGCTGGATGAACTGCGGGTGGTTGGGCTCGTTCCAGATCGACCACATCGACACCTTGGGCAGCCCGCCGAACGCGCCGCCGTAGCGGATGCCGATGGCCCTGACGAAGGCCGCGAACTCCTCGGGATCCGGGCGCCGCACGCCGATGTGACCCGACCGCTCGCCCCGCGCCGTGGCCCACTCCGGCGCCGGCGGGCTGAACATCAGGAAGATGCGGAAGCCGCGCTGGGATGCCTGAAGCACGAGGTCGTCGTACTTGGCGAACGGGGCCTGCGGATAGGCCGACGGATCGGCGGCGTCGAACGCGGGCTTGGACTCCGCGCCGGGCTCGGGCGCCAGCTCGTGCCACTGCACCCGGACCTTGACGATGTTCACCCCGAGCGCCTTGAGCTCGTCGAGGGTGTGAGCGCGGATCTCGGGACCGGACTCCAGCAGCTGGCCGGTGTCCTCGAACATCGTGCGCTGCCCGCGCGACGCGTCCGCGGCCGCCGGCAGGAACGCGGGCAGCAGTGTGCCGAGGGCCGCGAGCGACGCGAGCAGGCGCGTCACTTCAGCGTGATCTCGCGACTGATCCTTGTCGTCGTTCCGCCGGCGCCATGCCAGACGGTCCGCCAGGTCTGCCCGGCAGATGCGGAGAGTGTCTGCGTCCAGTAGCCCATCGCGTTGCTCACCGGCACCGTCGCGGCGTTGCTCCAGCCACCCGACGCCGGGTCCTTGACCTGCAGGTACACCGTCTGCGGCGAGCCGTTCGGCGCGAAGCGCGTCTGCCCCCAGAAGAGGTAGGTGCCGCCACCGGCGTCGCGCGCCTCGAACGGCATCTCGTAGGCGAACGCGGCGAGCTTGGGCTGGCCGTCGGAGGTGTAGAGCCCGGACTGGTAGGTGAACCAGTACTGGCGCGAGTCGGGCTCGAAACGCGTCTGCGGCGGCACGTCGAGCAGCTGGAACTGCGTGTTGGCCAGGATGCGGTCGCTGCGGTAGGCGATGTAGTCGCCCACGTTCAGCCACTCGGCCTGGTCCACCTGAGTGACGCCGTTGATCGGGTCGGGCGGGTTGGACTCGTAGCCGAACTCCGTGAGGTAGACCGGCATGTCCCGGTTGATGACCCGCGTGCGCCGGGCCACCTTGTCCAGCAGGCTGGGAAGGTCCTTGATGTTGGCGATCGAGATGGCGTCACGGTGCGGGTCGCGCTCGGTGGGCGGCAGGTCCTTCGTGTAGGGGTGATGGCCGAAGGCGACGCGCGGGAGCCGCTTGAGCACGCTGAGGCGCCTGACGCGGTCACACTTGCGAACCTTGGCCTTGCGGCCGCGGTAGCGGCGCAGGCGCCGGTCGAGGCAGAAGAGCTCGCGGATGAACTCAGCCGGCCGGATTGGCTTGCGCTCGCCGTGGCGGGTGGCTCCGAGCGGCGCGGTCTCGCCGATCAGGATGATGTCGTTGGTGTGCTCGGTGGCCACCAGCGCACGCACACCCTCGTAGAGGAGGTCGCGGTAGATGACCGGCGACATCGGCGTGTAGCCGCGCACGCCGCGGACGCGCTGCGACTGCGGCGTGAGCCAGCCGCCCTGGTTGGGCTCGTTGTAGACGCCCCACCAATCGACCCGCGGCAGAGGGCCGCGGTCGCCGTCCTCATCCTTGTAGCGGCCCGAGTAGCGGGTTCCCAGCGCCCGCATGAAGCGGCCCCACTGCTTGGGGTCGGGCTTCCAGGTGCGGCGGTTGGCCCGGCTGCGAGCCTTGGCGTGGGCCCAGCCGGGCCCGGGCCCGGTGACGCTGAAGTAGACCTGGATCCCGCGAGCCTGGGCGGCCCTGACGAGGTCGTCGTAGCGGTTCCAGTTGTCGTGGGGATAGGCGCTCGGCAGCGCGGTGCTGCGGCGCGGCTTGCGCTGCGGGGCGATGGCCTGCCACAGCACCGTGGCCCGCACGGCATCCACGCCGAGGGTCTTCATGATGTCGAGGGCCCGGTCGCGCTGCGAGCCGCTGCCGTAGACGAGCAGGTTGTCGTCCTGCATCACCGAGAGCATGTCCTCGGCGGCATGCGCCGGCGGCGGGGCGGCGGGCAGCAGGGCGACAGCGAGCGCGCAGGCCATCGCGCACGCTGCCACGAGTCCGTTCGGGCGGCGAGTCCTCATCTGGCGGCCAGAGTACACACGATCGAAAGAAACGGGGACGACTCTTCGCGAGTCGCCCCCGTTGAACAACTTGAGGCGCGAGACGTTGCGCTAGGACCGTGCGGATTCGTAGCGGCCGGCCACCGCGGACCAGTTCACCACGTTCCAGAAGGCGTCCAGATAGTCCGGGCGCTTGTTCTGGTACTTGAGGTAGTAGGCGTGCTCCCAGACGTCGGCTCCCAGCAGCGGCACCTGGCCGTCGCTCACCGGAGAGTCCTGGTTCGGGGTGCTGGTTACCTCCAGGGCCGAGCCGGTCCATACGAGCCACGCCCAGCCGCTGCCGAACTGGCCCACGCCGGCGTCCTTGAACTTCGCCTTGAAGTCGTCGAAGGAGCCGAAGGCCTCGGCGATCGCGTCGGCCAGCGCGCCCTCGGGCTCGCCGCCGCCGTCCGGGCTCATGATCTCCCAGAAGAACGTGTGGTTCGCATGGCCCCCCGCGTTGTTGCGGACCGGGCCCTGCTTGTCGGAGGGGAGGGAGTCGAGGTTCCTCAGCACCTCCGCCACGTCCTTGTCGGCCCACTCCGTGCCCTCCAGGGCGCCGTTGGCCTTGTCCACGTACGCCTGGTGGTGCTTGTCGTGGTGCACGCGCATCGTGGCCTCGTCGATGTGCGGCTCCAGCGCGTCGTAGGCGTAGGGAAGGTCGGGGACTTCATATGCCATGAGGGGTCCTCTCGTCGACGTTTCGCCGCAGGTTAGTGTTCGGCCGCGTGACCCGGCTCTCCAGCGCCTTCCTGCCCACCGTCAAGGACCCGCCCGCCGACGCCGAGGCGGTGTCGCACAAGCTGCTCGTCCGCGCGGGGCTCGTCCGCCAGCTCGGCTCCGGGCTGTGGACGTACCTGCCGGCCGGCTGGCGCGCGCACCGCCGGGCGGAGCAGATCGTGCGGGAGGAGCTCGACCGGATCGGCGCTCAGGAGATGCTCATGCCGGTGCTCCACCCGGCCGAGCCGTGGCAGCGCAGCGGCCGCTACGCGAGCACCGAGCTGTTCAAGCTCGACGACCGCAAGGGCGCGCCCCACGTGCTGGCCATGACACACGAGGAGGTGGTCACCCTCCACGTCGCGCGCGATGTCCGCTCTTACCGCGACCTCCCGCTGATCCTCTACCACTTCCAGATCAAGGAGCGCGACGAGCCGCGCCCCCGCGCCGGGCTGCTGCGCACCCGCGAGTTCATCATGAAGGACTCCTACACGTTCGACCGCGACCGCGAGGGGCTGGACCGCCAGTACGACCTGCACGTGGGCGCCTACGACCGCATTTTCGACCGGACCGGGCTGGAGTGGTACCGGGTCGAGTCCGACGTCGGGATGATGGGCGGCTTCGGCGCCCACGAGTACATGGCGCCGTGCGCGGCCGGCGAGAACGAGGTGGCGCTCTCGAACGCCGGCTACGCGGCCAACGTGGAGGTGGCGGCCGCCACGGCGCAGCCGGTGCAGGGCCTGCCCGAGCCGCTCGGCGCGCCGGCGCCGGTGGACACTCCCGGCGCGGCCACGGTCGAGCAGGTCACCGGGGCGCTCGGCGTGCCCGCCGGAGCGCTCGTCAAGGCCTTCCCGGTGATCGTCGAGGATCGCGGGCCCCTGCTCGTGGTCATCCGCGGCGACCACCGCCTCAACGAGTTCAAGCTCCAGAACGCGCTCGGGGCCGTGGCGCGCCCCGCGCAGGAGGACGAGCTGCGCAGCGAGTTCGGCACGCACCCCGGGTTCATCGGACCGGTGGGCGCCGCCGTGCCGGTGCTCGCCGACGAGGCGCTGCGGGGCCTGCGCGGCCTCGTGGCCGGGGCCAACGAGCCCGATCGCCACCTGCGCGGCGTGGAGCCCGGCCGCGACTTCGAGCCCCAGTGGGCGGACGTGCGCTCCGTGGAGGCGGGTGACACCTGCCCGCAGGGGGCCGAGATCCGCGTGGAGACCGCCATCGAGGTGGGCAACATCTTCAAGCTCGGCACCCGCTACTCCGAGCCGCTCGGCGCCACCTACCTCGACGAGTCGGGCAGGGAGCAGCTCATATGGATGGGCTCCTACGGCATCGGGCCTGCCCGCATCCTCGCCGCGGCGGTGGAGCAGTTCGCCGACGAGCAGGGCATCTCGTGGCCGCGCGCGCTCGCGCCGTGGGACGTCGCGCTGGTCACGCTCGGCAAGGAGGGGGAGGAGGCCCGCACGGTGGCCGACCGGCTCTACGAGGAGCTGCGCGAGGCCGGGCTCGAGAGCCTCTACGACGACCGCGCGTCCAGCGCCGGCGAGAAGTTCGCCGACGCCGAGCTCGTGGGCTGCCCGCTGCGGCTCACCGTGGGCAGGCGCGGCATCGAAGCAGGGGAGGTGGAAGCGCAGATCCGGCGCGGCCGCGAGAGCCGCTCGCTGCCGCTCGAGGGCGCCGCCGCCGCGGCCGCGGAGCTGTGGCGCGCCCTCCCCTGACCACCCGCCGGCTGCTCGGGCTCGACCGCTCGGGCCCGCCGCCGGCCGAGACCCTCGCCGGGGCGCCTCTGCGTCCATGGACGCTGCCCAACGTCGTCGGCTTCGTGAGGATCGGGCTCGTTCCGGTCTTCCTGGTGCTGGCCCTGGGCTCGGGCGACGGGCGCGTGGCGTCCGCCTCGATCGTCTACGCGGTCATCGGGGGCACCGACTACCTCGACGGGATGATCGCGCGCGTGACCGGCCAGTACAGCCGGCTCGGCACGCTGATGGACCCCCTCGTGGACCGGCTGCTGGTGGTGTCGGGCGTGGTCGTGGCCTGGCACTTCGAGCTGCTGCCGCGCTGGGCCCTGGCCGTGCTCGCCGCGCGCGAGCTGTTCATGCTGGGCCTCACGCAGTGGGCGCTGCGCCGCGGACTGGCCGAGCTGAAGATCAACATGGTCGGCCGCTGGGCGGTGTGGCCCACGATGTTCTCGATCTTCCTCGCCATGGTCTCGGTGACGTGGGTGGCCGACGCCCTGCTCTACCTGGGCCTGGCCATGACACTGTGGGCCACGGCGCTGTACGTTCGTGACGGCATGCAAGCCGCGTCCCAGACCCTCAAGTAGGGGTTTATACTCGCCGTTCCCGTCACTCCCGGCCGGAGGTACCAACCCATGGACGAGACATTCCCCGATCTTGGCGCGTTGTCGGATCAGGAGCTCAAGGACCTGATCTCAGCGCTCACCGAGGAGGAGCAGGAGGTGTCGTACCGCCGGCGCATCCTGCACGGGAAGATCGACATCCTGCGGGCCGAGCTCGTCAACCGCCTGCGGCGCAAGCACGAGGACGGCGAGCCCGTGATCTCCGGCGCGGACGTCCAGCAGCTCACGGACATCCTTGCGGGGAAGGGCGCGCCGAAGGGCGAAGAGCGCTGAACCGTGCACTGCTCCGAGTGCGGCTTCGTCAACAGCGACGGCGCCAACTACTGCCAGAAGTGTGGCGCCTTCCTGGGTGACGCCCGGGAGTCCGGCGACACCACGATCGGCTACCAGATCGGCGACACCGGCGAGCTTTCACCGGTGGACCTCGATCGCGTGGCCTCGGAGGGCGCCACGCTCGTCATCCGCGCCGGCGGCGGGCGGTCGGGCGAGAGCTTCGCGGTGGCGGGCGAGCGGATGGCGATCGGGCGCACACCCGAGGCGGAGGTCTTCCTCGACGACGTCACGGTCTCGCGCAACCACGCCCTCCTGGTGCGGCGCCGGGACGGCCTCTACATCGACGACCTCGGCTCGCTCAACGGCACGTACGTGAACAGGCGCCGGATCGAGTCGCACCAGCTCGCCGACGGGGACGAGCTGCAAATCGGCAAGTACAAGCTGACCTACCTCGAACGGTGAGCGAGGGCAACGGAAAGAGCGAGCCGGGCGTGGCCGCGACGGTCGGGCAGAAGGCCGCGACCATCGGCGCGGTCGTCAAGCAGCTCGAGCGCGAGTTCCCCGACATCTCGATCTCCAAGATCCGCTACCTCGAGGACCAGAAGCTGCTGTCGCCGCGGCGCACTCAGGGCGGCTACCGCCTCTACACGCAGGCCGACGTCGAGCGCCTGCGCACCATCCTCCGCCTCCAGCGCGACGAGTACCTGCCGCTGCGCGTCATCCGCCAGGAGCTGGCCGCGGGCCGCACGGACGCCGAGGCGCCGCCCGAGGCCGGCCCCGCGGACCCGCGCCCGATGCGCCGCGCCTCGGTCACGGTGAAGGGACCGGGCGCGCGCTATCCGCTGGAGGAGGTCGTGGACGAGACCGGCGCCGAGCCCCAGCTCGTGCGCGAGCTCGAGGAGTTCGGCGTGATCCGGGGCGAGCGCCAGGACGGGGAGCTGCTCTACGACGAGACCGAGCGCGAGATCATCCGCGCCTGCGCGGAGCTCGCCCGCTTCGGCGTGGCGGGCCGCAACCTGCGCGTCTTCCGCACCTCGGCCGACCGCGAGGCCAGCCTGCTGGAGCAGATCCTGGCGCCGTCGCTGCGATCCCGGAACCCGGCGCGCCGCAAGGAGGCCCTGGAGGCGCTCGAGAACCTCGCCGCGATCACGTCGCACCTCAAGCACCTGCTGCTCGTGCGGGACCTGCGCAAGGTTGCCTCTTCGTGACGGGCCCCGATCTGCGCGAGCACATCCGCGACGTGCCCGACTACCCGAAGGCGGGCATCGTCTTCAAGGACATCACCCCGCTGTTCCTCGACCCCGCCGCGCTCAACCACACCATCGACCTCCTGGCCGGCTACGCGCGCGAGCAGCGGGTGGACTGCGTGGTGGCAGCCGAGGCGCGCGGCTTCGTGCTCGGCGGCGCGGTGGCCGCCCGCATCGACGCGGGCTTCATTCCGGCGCGCAAGCCGGAGAAGCTCCCGCGCGAGGTGCGCTCGGTCCAGTACGAGCTCGAGTACGGCCTCGACACCATCGAGATCCACCGCGACGCCCTTGCCCACGGCACGCGCGTGCTGGTGCACGACGACCTGATCGCCACCGGCGGCACGGCCAAGGCCTGCTGCGACCTGGTGGAGCAGGCGGGCGCCGAGGTGGTTGGATGCGTGTTCGTGATCGAGCTCGCCTTCCTCCACGGCCGCGACAGGCTGGTGCCCCACGACGTGCACAGCCTGCTGAGCTACGAGGCGTGATGCCGGTCGTCTCCCGGGTCCGCGACGTCGCCGCGCCGCGGCAGGACGTCTGGGACCTCGTCTCCGATCCCCATCATCTGCCGCGCTGGTGGCCGGGCGTCGTGCGCGTGGAGGAGGCATCGCCGCTGGCATGGACCATGGTGCTCGCCACCGACAAGGGCAAGGCGATCCGCGCGGACTTCACCCGCGAGGCCGCCGACGAGCCACGCCGGCTGGCGTGGCGCCAGGAGCTGCTCGAGTCTCCCTTCGAGCGCATCCTGCGCGAGTCGTCCGTCGAGATCGGTCTCGAGCCGGGTGAGGGGGGCACGAGGGTGAGGCTGACCGCCGTCCGCCGCCTGCGCGGACTTTCCCGCCTGGGCGGCTTCATGGTCCGCCGCGCGACGCGCCGCCAGCTCGGCGAGGCGCTCGACGGCCTGGAGGGGGCGGTGGGCCGATGAGGGACCCGCTCGCACCGCGGATGCGCTGGTGGGGCTGGGGCGAGGACGACCGCGCCGGCGGTCTGCCTGCGCACGCGGAGGCGCTGCTGCGCGACGAGTTCGGCGCCGGCGGTGACCGGGTGCCGCGTGTGGACCTCGACGACGTCCGGATCTCCGCCTCCGTGTACCCGGGCGGCCTGCGCGAGCGCCTGCTGAAGATCGTGGGCGAGGGCCACGTGCGCGACGACCGCCTGTCGCGGGTCTCGCACGCGCTGGGCCGCAGCTACATCGACCTGTTGAGGCTGCGCGGCGGTGACGGGTCGAGCGCGCCCGACGCCGTGGTGTATCCGGGCTCCCACGACGAGGTGGCAGCGGTGCTCGCCGCCTGTGCCGAGGCGGGAACGGCGGTCACGCCGTTCGGCGGCGGCACGAGCGTCGTGGGAGGCGTAGAGCCGCTGCGAGACGGCTTCTCGGCGGCCATCTCGCTCGACCTCGCGCGCATGGACCGCCTCCTGAGCGCGGACCTCCGCTCGCTGTCGGCCACCTTCGCCCCGGGCATCACCGGCCCCCGTGCCGAGGCCGCGCTGTCTGCGCGCGGGCTCACCCTGGGTCACTATCCGCAGTCGTTCGAGTACGCAACCATCGGCGGCTTCGTGGCCACGCGGTCCGCGGGCCAGGCGTCCACGGGCTACGGGCGCATCGACGAGCTCGTGCTCGGGCTGCGCTGCGCGTCCCCGGCGGGCGAGATCGGCGCACGCACCGTGCCGGCCTCCGCCGCGGGCCCGGCGCTGCGCGAGCTGCTGGTGGGCTCGGAGGGCGTCCTCGGGGTGGTCACCGAGGTCACGCTCGGCGTGCGCCGGGCGCCCGAGGCGCGACGCTTCGAGGGCTGGTCCTTTCGCTCCTTCGAGGAGGGCGCGGAGGCATTCCGCGCGATGGAGCAGGCGGAGGCCTCACCCGACGTGGCGCGGTTGTCCGACGAGGAGGAGACCCGCATCTCCATGGCGCTGGCCTCCTCGGGCTCGGCCCTGGAGCGGGCAGGCAAGGCCTACCTGCGCGTTCGCGGCCACGAGGGCGGCTGCATCGTGATCGCGGGCTTCGAGGGCGACGCACGCGAGGTGGAGCGCCGGCGCGCGCGGACGGCGGCCGCGCTCCGCGATGCCGGAGCGATGGCGCTCGGCGAGCGCCCCGGGCGCTCCTGGGAGCGCAACCGCTACGGCGGCCCCTACCTGCGCGACCACCTGCTCGACCGCGGCGTGCTCGTGGAGACCCTGGAGACCGCGGCCACGTGGAGCAACCTCCACGATGTCTACCGCGGCGTGGGCCACGCTCTGCGGAGCACCCTGTCGGCCCGCGGGACGCCGCCCGTCGTGATGTGCCACGTCTCCCACCTCTATCCGGCGGGGGCGTCGCTCTACTTCACCGTCCTGGCGCGCCAGGAGGAGGGCGCCGAGGTGGAGCAGTGGCGCGCCGCGAAGACCGCCGCCAGCGACGCCATCCTCGCCGCGGGCGGCACGATCACCCACCACCACGCGGTCGGCGCCGACCATGCACCGTGGCTCGGTCGCGAGGTGGGCGAGCTCGGGCTCGACGTGCTCCGGGCGGCCAAGGAGCGGCTGGACCCAGCCGGGATCATGAACCCCGGCAAGCTCCTGTAGTTGCCGCCGCCTACGGCGCCGGCTGCTCCTCCTGCGGCGGGGCCTGCCCGCCCTGGCCTTCCGCACCCTGCGGCGGAACCGGCTGCGTCAGGTCGGAGATCGAGCCGCGCAGCACGGAGCGACCGGAGTGGCCCTGCTCCTCGTCGATGGGCTCGCGCGACATGTCGAGGAAGCGGTAGTCCTGGAAGTTGGGCGGCACCGGCGCCGCGCCCTGGAGGTTGCCCTGCTCGTCGGTGAGCTGGGCGCCGATGGACACGGCGTCGTCCTGCCCGTTGTAGAGCCAGACCTCGTAGGCGAAGCCCGGGTCCTCCTCCGTGGGGTTCTGCGGCGTGGGCTCCAGCCCCTGGGCCTGCACGATGAGCACGCGCTCCTCCTCGCCGCGCTGCGCCACCACGGCGCTGCCCTCACCGTCGGAGCCGCTGACCCCCTCCAGGAGGATCGGGCTGCCCACGATGCGCACGTCCTGCTGCGCCTGCTGGGTGTCATCGCCGCCCTCGTCGTCGTCGCCGCCGGTGAGCAGGCCCACCGGCCACACCAGCAGGACGAAGAGCACGGCGAGCGCGGCGCCGGCCGCGGCGATGATGCGGCGGCGCTTGACGGCCGCCTGCGCGTCCGCCGACAGCGGGCCCGCGCTGCGCTCGGGCCGCCCGGGCCGGCGCTCGCGGGGGGCGCGACCGGCGGTGGCCGGGCGGCGCTCGCGCGTGCGGCGGCTCGCGGCCGCGCCGGCATCGCCCTCGGGAATGTCGGGGCGGGCGCCGTTGCCGTAGAGGGGGTCGAGCGCGTCGAGCAGCGAGAGCGCCCAGGTGCGGGCGGACTCCGACCGCTTGAGGTGCCCGCGGGTGGCGGTGGACTCGGGCCCGGACTGCTGGCCGAGCACGTAGTCGGCCACCTGGCCGCGCCAGTCGTTGTCCACGCGCCGCGCGGTGGCCGGGGTGAGGTCCGCCAGGGCATCGCGTGCGAGATCCCGCACGCGCGCCGGGGTCATGCCCAGCATGTCCGAGAGGTCGTCGTAGGTCTGCCCCCGCTGGAGGACGAGCTCGATGATGGCTCGCTGGTCCGCGGGAAGCTGGTCGAAGTTCGCCATGTGGAGGCGAAGGGTAACCTGCCGCCGATGCCGGAGGCCGCACCCACCCCGCCCACCGATGTCCGGGCCACTTTGGACGGCGTCCTGGGCTTCGAGCGGCTCGACGTGGGGGAGGAGCTGGCACGTGGCCGCTTCGCAGTCGAGGACCGCGTCAAGCAGCCGCTCGGCCTCGTGCACGGCGGCGCCTACGCCGCGCTGGCCGAGTCCCTCGCGTCCGAGGCCACCTTCCGCGCGGTCTACGAGGACGGCAACATCGCGGTCGGGCTCTCGAACTCGACGAGCTTCTTCCGGCCCGCCACTCGCGGCACGGTGCACGCCGAGGCCCGCCGCCGCCACCGCGGCCGCACCACCTGGGTCTGGGACGTGGACTTCACCGACGACGACGGCCGCCTGTGCGCCACCACCCGCGTGACGATCGCGGTGCGCCCGGCGCCAAGCGTCAGGGAGCGAGAAGCGAGCTGAGCAAGGACGCAGGGAGCGACGCGTGCTCTGCACGCAAGCGACCGAGGACGCCGCTCAGCGACGCTTCGCAGCTTCTTGGAAGCGGTTGGTGATCGGCAGGCGGCGGTCGCGCCCGAAGGCCTTCACCGAGATGCGGATGCCGGGCGGCGCCTGGCGGCGCTTGTACTCGGCGCGGTCCACGAGGCCCGTGACGCGCGCAACCTCGTCGCGGGGCAGTCCCTGGCGCACCAGCTCGTCCTGATCGAGGTCGCGCTCCACGTAGCCCTCGAGGATGCGGTCGAGCACGTCGTAGGGAGGCAGCGACTCGTCGTCGCGCTGCTCGTGGCGCAGCTCCGCCGACGGAGGGCGCTCCAGCACCGAGGCGGGCACCAGCTCGCGGCCGGCGCGCGCATTGCGGTGCTCCACCAGCCGGTACACCCAGCCCTTGAAGACGTCCTTGAGCACCGCGAAGCCGCCCGCCATGTCGCCGTAGAGGGTGGCGTAGCCCACCGACATCTCCGACTTGTTGCCCGTGGTGAGCACGAGCCAGCCGAACTTGTTCGACAGCGCCATCACGAGGTTGCCGCGGATGCGCGCCTGCAGGTTCTCCTCGGCGATGCCGGGCTCGCGGCCGGCGAACGGCTCGGCCAGCAGCCCGTCGTATGCGTCCATCGCCCCGCTGATCGGCAGCTCGAGCGCGTCGCAGCCCAGGTTCTCGGCGATCCGGTGTGCGTCGGACTGGGTGCCCTCCGACGAGTAGCGCGACGGCATGACCACGCACGTCACGCTCTCGGCGCCGAGAGCGTCCACCGCCAGGAGCGCCACCAGCGCGGAGTCGATGCCTCCCGAGAGGCCGAACACCACCCGCTCGAAGCCGTTCTTCTCCACGTAGTCGCGCAGTCCGGTGACGAGCGCGGCATAGACCTCCTCCTCGGGCCCCATCACCTCGGCCACCGGGCCGCCGAGGTCCGTCTCGGGCGAGGCGCCGGCCACGGCCGCGGCGGCGGGCGCCGTGCGCAGCCGCGCCAGCGTGGGCACGGGCTGGCGCGAGCCCTCGCGCCGCTCGCGGAGCACGGCGCCGCGATGGCGCGGGTCCACGAGCCGCTGCTGCGCCACGGCCCCGAGGTCGAGCGTGCACACGCACAGCGACTCCTCGAACTGCGGGGCGCGGGCGATGACGCGGCCGTCCTGGTCGATGGCCACGCTGTGCCCGTCGAAGACGAGCTCGTCCTGCCCGCCCACGAGGTTGCAGAAGAGCATCACGGCCAAGTTGTCACGCGCCCGCTGCGCCAGCATCCGCTCGCGCTCGATTCCCTTGCCGCGATGGTATGGGGAGGCGGACAGGTTCACGATCACCTGCGCGCCCGCCAGCGCCTCGGAAGTGGCGGGGGGGCCGGGCTCCCAGATGTCCTCGCAGACGGTGAGGCCGACGGCCACGCCGTTGACGTCGATCAGCGCCGGCTCGCTACCGGCCTGGAAGTAGCGCTGCTCGTCGAAGACGCCGTAGTTGGGCAGCTCCATCTTGCGGTAGACGGCCGCCACGCCACCTTCCGCCAGCACGGCCGCGGCGTTGTACACGTCGTCGGCCAGCTGCGGGAAGCCCACCAGCGCCACGATGCCCTCGCACGCTGCGGCGATCTCGTCCAGCGCCGCGCGCGCCGCCTCGAGGAAGTGCGTCTTGAGCAGCAGGTCCTCCGGCGGATAGCCGGTTACCGCCAGCTCGGGGAACACCACCATCGTGGCGCCCTCCGCGCGGGCGCGCTCCACGAGCTCGCGGGCGCGGCGGGCGTTGCCCTCGATGTCGCCCACGACGGCGTTCATCTGCGCGAGCGCGACGCGCAGCGGTTCGAACCGCATGGTCATGCCCCCAAGTATCGCGCGGGACGCTCAGGCGGCCCGTGAGCCTGCAAGCACGCGTTCATGCGCCGGCAGGCGCATGAGGAGGTGGGTGCCGTCGCGGCCGGCGCGCAGGTCGAAGCTGCGCGTGAGCTCGCGAATGAGGAACAGGCCGCGACCGCCGTTGTCGTCGCTGCGCTCGCGCTCGCTGCGGAAGCGCCCGCGATCGGTGACCTCGACCACCAGCTCGCCGCCGTCGAGGGTGCACGTGACTGTGATCGGGCACTCGTCCGCGTCCTTCGCGCAGCCGTGGCGCATGGCGTTGGTCACGGCCTCGGTGGCCACGAGGCAGGCGCTGAAGGTGTCCTCCTCCTGCAACCTGCTGCGCTGCGCCCAGCCCGTGACGAACTCGCGCATCACGCGCAGCTCTGCGGGATCGGCATGGAGTTGAATCGACTCCGACAGTTGTCCCACAAAGCGAGCATGCCCGGTTGCCGCTTGGGTGAAACGCGCCGGCGCCCGCGCGCCAGGGACCGGTCAGGTGGGCTGGGCCACCGGCACCGGCGGCTCCACGCCGTCCTCCTGCGACACCAGGATCGCGCCCTCTCCCGTCGCGTAGGCCTCCTCGCCGTGCTGGGTGATGTCCATCCCCATGGCCTCGTCCCGCTCGGTGACGCGCAGCGGCATGACCAGCCCGATGACCTTGAGGAGCACGTAGGTAACGGCGAACGCATAGGCGGGAGTCGCGAGCGCCGCCAGCGCCTGGTCGGCGAGCTGCGCCGCGTTGCCGTAGAACAGCCCGTCGGAGACGCCGTTCCACGACGCCTGGGCGACGAAGCCGAGGAAGAGGATGCCGGTGAGGCCGGCGATGCCGTGTGCGGCGAGCACGTCGAGCGTCTCGTCCACACGCGTGCGCGGGCGCCAGACGATGACCGCGTAGCACGGCAGGGCGGCGACGCCGCCGAGCAGCATCGCCCAGCCGGGGCTTATGAAGCCGCCCGCCGGCGTGATCCCCACGCAGCCGACGATGATCGCCGTGGCCGCTCCGACCGCCGTCACACGCCTGCCGCGGAGGGCGTCGAGCAGGAACCAGACCAGCAGCGTGCACGCGGGTGTGAGCAGCGTGTTGGTCAATGCGAGCACGCTCGCGTCGCCCGTCGAGAAGCCGCTGCCGCCGTTGAAGCCGAACCACCCGAACCAGAGCAGGCTGGCTCCGAGCACCACGTAGACCCCGTTGTGCGGCAGCAGCGCCTGGCGACCGTAGTCCTTCCTCGCGCCCACCACGAGCGCAGCGGCGAGCGCCCCGAAGCCGGATCCCATCTCGACCGCGATGCCGCCGGCGAAGTCGAGCGTGCCGCCCTCCTGCAGCCAGCCGCCCCCGAAGCCCCAGTGCGCGAGCACGGCGTACACCAGCACCGACCACAGGGCGGCGAAGACCAGGAACGCCGAGAAGCGCATCCGCTCCACCACGGCGCCGGAGATGAGCGCCACCGTGAGGATGCAGAAGGTGCCCTGGTACGCGAAGAAGAGGAGGTGCGGGATCGTCGTCCCCTCGCGCGGCTCGAAGGTCACTCCGCTCAGGCCCACGTGGCCCAGGCCGCCGATGATCGGGTTGCCTTCGTCGAAGGCCAGCGAGTACCCCACCGTGGCCCACGTCACGGCGCCGACCGCGATTGCGGCGATGCACATCATGAAGGTGTTGAGCGTGTTCTTGCCGCGCACCAGGCCTGCGTAGAAGAGCCCGAGCGCGGGGGTCATCATGAGGACGAGTGCGGTGGCCACGAGCATCCACGCCGTGTCGCCCGTGTCCACCTGCGGGGCCTGCGCCAGGATCTCCAGGCCGCTCACGAGCCCACCGGGGTGACGGCGCCGTGGTCGGTCTCGCCGGTGCGGATCCGGACGACCCGCTCGAGCGGCACGACCATGATCTTGCCGTCGCCGACCTCACCGGTGCGCGCGCCGTCGCAGAGCGCGTCGATCGTGGGCTGGACGAAGTCGTCGGAGACCGCGATCTCGAAGCGGATCTTGTCGCTGAGCCCCATCTTCACGGTCGTCCCGCGGTAGGTCTCGACCCGGTCGAGCTCGCCGCCGTGCCCCTGGACCCGGCTGAGCGAGAGCCCGCGCACCTCGGCGCGGTAGAGGCGTTCCAGCACGTCGTTCGCCTTCTCGGGGCGGACGATGCCGATCACGAGCTTCACAGTGCGTGCTCCTTGGGTCGTCGACGAGGGCGCAGCCGGCCGCCAGTCTCGGCGCGCCTCGGCACTGAGTCATTCGCCCGCCGTACAGGATTCGCCGCGGGCTTTTGGCCCTGTGGCTAGGGAGCCCCGGCCCTTCCGAGGTGGAAGTCCACGAACTCGCCCAGCGCATCGGGGCGCTCGGCGTGCTGGATCCGGTCCGCGGAGACGGCCGCCAGCGGCGTGTCCAGCGCGGGCTCGCGCTCAAGCAGCACGGCCAGCCCCTCGTTGGCCAGCTCCGGGCCGGCGCCCTCCCGCAGGGAGGCGGTGCCCTCGGGTGGGCGCGCGTCGCGGTGCAGGACCACCACGTTGCCGGCGTCGACGGCGTCCGCGAGGGCGGGGGAGAGAACGGGCTCACCGCGGTAGGGCTCGCCCACGGAGGCGCGCGGCTCGACGGTGGACTCGTCGCGCGACTGGAAGAATAGGATCACGGCGCCCACGGCCAGCACCGCGAGCAGCACGGCGAGGATGGCGGCGCCCGCGCGCCTCACGCCTCGATGCGGGCCACCGTGGCCCGCGTGCAGCGCACCAGCGCGCGCGGGTCGACCTCGAACAGCGAGTTGCCGTCGCCTCCGGCCGCCCAGACCTTCGCGTGCGTGAGCAGCACCTCGTCGAAGACCACGGGCAGGCTGTGGGCGAAGGGGGCGACCCCGCCGACCGAGAAGCCCGTGGCGGCCCGCACCTCCTCGGGGGACGCCTGGCGGGCCTCCGCGCAGTCGAGCGCATCGCAGAGCCGGTTCACGTCCACGCGGTGCTCGCCGGAGGCCACGCACAGGACCGGCTCGCCGTCCGCCACGAACACGATCGACTTGGCGATCCGGGCCGGCTCGCAGCCCACGGCGTCGGCGGCCTCCTGCACGGTGCGGGTGGGCCGCTCCAGCGTCCGGACGCTGACCTCGAGCCCGAGCTCCCGGGCGGCGCTCTTGACTTTCTCGCGCATCAGTCGGCGCCGGCCGCCGCGGCGGCGTCGCGCCGCAGCGGGGGCAGTCCCTCGGGGCCCTCCGGGGCGACCCCCGCGGCCTCGGTGAGCTCGGCCAGCGTGAACGCCACGTCGCCGGCGAGGTCGTCCACGTCGGCGAGCACGTCGAAGTCGCCCACCAGTCCGAAGTTCACGTGCCCGTTGTAGCTCATGATCGCCACGCCGAGACCCTGGTTCTTGGCCAGCGGCACCATCGGGAACGCCTCGAGCAGCTCGCGACCCAGCAGGTAGAGCGGGAACTGCGGCCCGGGCACGTTGGTGACCACGAGGTTGAAGAGCCGCTGCCGCGAGGACAGCCGCGCCGCCTGGCTCATGACGGTGGGCGGCGCGAAGCCGCTGAGCTGGGTGATCACCTGGGCGCCGACGGCCTGGCCGCCGTCCTTCAGCCCGCCCATCGACTCGCTCACGAGTCGCAGTCCCTCGACCGGGTCCTCACACCACACGGGGAGCGGCACCATCATCGCCGCCACGCGGTTGCCCAGCGCGCCGCGCTCGAGGTCGGTGCGCACGCTCACGGGCACCATCGCCTTGAGCTCGAGATCCTCGGTCTTCACCCCGCGGCGGCGGAGGTGGCGGCGCAGCGCACCGGCCACGGTGGCGAGCATCACGTCGTTGACGGTGCCGCCAAGCGAGTTCTTCACCTCCTTGACGTCCGCCAGCGAGGCGCGCACCCAGCTGAAGCGCCGGTGCGGGCCGATGGGGCGGTTGTAGGGTGACGGCGGCGCGGGGTTGAGCCCGGCCCAAGCCATGGCACCCACGCCCGCCAGCGAGTCCAGCGCACCCTGGGCGATCTGACGGGGCGCCCGGAACAGCGCCCGCACGGAGCGGGCCACCTCGCCGGGGACGGTGGCGCGCTCCACGAGCGCCTCCCCCAGCAGCTGCGCCCGGCTGGGCTGCGGCCGCGGCAGCCAGCGCTCGTGGGGATGCGGCGGCGCCGCCGGCTCGGGCTGGGTGTCGAACAGGACGGTGACGATGTCCACGCCGGAGATCCCGTCCACGAGCGCATGGTGTGTCTTGGCGAGGATGGCGAATCGCTCCCCTTCCAGCCCGTCCACGAGCCACAGCTCCCACAGGGGCTTGTCGCGGTCGAGCTGCTGGGAGAACACGCGGCCTGCCAGCGCGCGCAGCTGCTCCTCGCCGCCGGGCTCGGGCAGCGCGGTGTGGCGCACGTGGTAGCTGAGGTTGAGGCTGGGGTCGTCCACCCATCGGGGCCGGCCCTGGCCGAGGGGCACGAACGCGAGCTTCTGGCGGTAGCGCGGCACGAGGTGCAGGCGCCGCTCGATGTTCTCCACGAACTCGCCATACGGCGGCGGCTCGCCGCGGAACAGCATCACCGAGGCCACGTGCATGTGCGCGGCGTCGTCCTCGAGGTGGAGGAAGGAGGCGTCGAGTCCGGTCAGCCTCTCAGCGGTCACAGCACCTAGATTACGCGCCCGCGTGTACTCGGACGAGGTCATCCGCCCGTGGTTCGACCGCCTGATGGCGGATCTGGGCTCGGTGCCCGCCCTTTTCGACGCCCATACGCACACCGGCGCCAGCGACCCGGACGGCTTCAGATGCAGCGCCGAGGCCCTGCGCGAGGGCCTGGCCGCGGCCGGCGGCGCCCGCGGCGTGGTGTTCACCATGCACGAGCCCGACGGGTACACGCAGGCCAATGACCGGGTGTTGGCGGAGGCGGCCGCGTCGGGCGGCGCGCTCATCCCCTTCTGCCGGCTGGACCCGCGCGATTCGCCCCTCGAGGAGGCCGAGCGCTGCCTGGCGGCCGGCGCCCGCGGGATCAAGCTCCACCCGCGCGCGGAGCAGTTTCTCCTGGCGGACGAGGAGGCGCGGCCGATCTTCGCCCTCGCGCACGAGCGGCGCCTGCCGGTGCTCGTCCACGCCGGGCGGGGCATCCCGGCGCTCGGGCGACACGCGCTCGACCTGTGCGCCGCCTACCCGGGGATGCGCATGATCCTCGCCCACGCCGGCATCTCCGACCTGAGCTGGCTGTGGCGCCATGCGCCCGACCACCCCAACCTGTTCTTCGACACCAGCTGGTGGGCGCCGGACGACCTGCTCGCGCTGTTCCGGCTGGTGCCGCCCGGACAGATCCTGTTCGGAAGCGACACCCCCTATGGCACGCCGCTCACCGGGGCCGTCATCGCGCTGCGCTGCGCGCTCCAGGCGGGGCTCGACGCCGAGCAGGCGCACGCGGTCGGCGGCGGGCAGCTCGAGCGGCTGCTGGCGGGGGAGGACGCCGCTGACCTGGGACCCGCCCCGGGCGATCCCGTGATGGGCCAGGATCTGCTCCTGGGGCGCGTCGCGACGTTCCTCACCGCTGCGTTCGGGCGCATGGTCCGGGGCCAGGACGGCGACGAGCAGCTGGCGCTGGCCCGGCTGGCCTGCGTCGTGCCGCCCGGCTCGCCGCAGGAGCCGGTGTGCCGCTCGCTGATCGCGATCTTCGACCGGCTGCCGCCCGCGGGCTTCCCGGACGAGGCGCCCATCCCCTTCATGCCCGGGGTACACGCGCTGTCGGTGGCTCTCATCGTCGCCAGGACGCCCTCTGTCGGGCTTCCTGACGCAGTGTGACGCCCGTCACGTAGATCACGCACAGGCGGCCTATCCTCACCGGCTCGATACGAACGATTGTTCGATCGGCCTGCCGAACCGCCGATATGCCGGCGGGCGGGGGACCCACTTGCCGCACCTCGTGTGCGGCCGGGGCGAATCGGCCGCTGCGGCGCACCTTCAACGGCGCCGCCCGGCTGTAGCGCTAACGCGCGAGCCCGTCAGCTAACCCCGCAGGCAGCGCCGGGAAAGGAAACGCAGTGAAGCCGAAACTTGCTGCGCGCCCGCGCGGTGTGCGCCTCATGGCGCTCGGAGCGGGTGCGCTCGGACTGGGGGCCGGCGCCGCCGTGGCGCTGCCGTCCTCCGGTGAGGCCCAGTCACCGGCGGCGACCATGGCAGTTCAGAAGGGCGACCAGCGCGTCGGCTACCGGGAGCGCGTCGTCCTCCGGGGCGACATCGCCTCGGGGCAGGCGGAAAAGCCCGTGGCGCTGCAGTACGCCCCTGACGGGGACGACTGGCGGACGTTGCGCGAGATCCGCTCGCTCGAGGGTGGCCGCTACGCCGCTTCGGTGCGCCCGCGCCGCAGCGGGCGCGTGCGCGTGGCCGCCGACGGCGGCCAGAGCGCCGCTCAGCCGGTGGCCGTGGCGGCGCGGGTCCACGCCGAGGTCCGCAGGCACGTGCGACGCGGGGGCGTGGTTCTTGTGAAGGGCACGGTCCGCCCGGGACACTCGGGCCGGCGCGTCTACGTGCAGATCCATCGCGACGGCGACTGGGACACGGTCGAGGGCACGCGCACCCGCGACGGCGGCCGCTTCAAGGCCGCCTGGCGCCAGCGCGACACCGGGAGCTTCCGCGTACGCGCGGTGTTCCGCGGTGACAGTCGCAATGCGCGCCACGCCGATCGGGCCAGCGGTCACCTCAACGTGTACCGGTCCGGGCACGCGTCGTGGTACGGGCCGGGCTTCTACGGCAACCGCACCGCGTGCGGGCGCACGCTCGGCAGGGGCACCCTGGGAGTGGCCCACAAGTCGCTGCCCTGCGGAACCGACGTGACCTTCCGCTACCGCGGTCGCAGCGTCACCGTGCCGGTCATCGACCGCGGGCCCTACGCCGCCGGCCGCGACTGGGACCTGACGGGCGCCACCAAGCGCAAGCTGCGCTTCGGCTCGACCGGGACGGTCTGGGCGGCGTACTAGCATCGCCCGGATGAGGATCCGGGCCGCGGTGCTCGAGGAGTTCAGGGCGCCGCTCAACGTCTGCGAGGTGGACCTCCAGGAGCCGGGCCCCGGCGAGGTGCTCGTGCGCCTGGAGGCCTGTGGCGTCTGCCACACCGACCTGTACACCGCCTCGGGCGCCGACCCGTCGGGCTATGCGCCCACCGTGCTCGGCCACGAGGGCGCGGGCGTCGTCGAAGCGGTGGGGGAGGGGGTGGCCTCGCTCGCCCCGGGCGACCACGTGGTCACGCTGTTCTCGCCCCAGTGCGGGGAGTGCGTGCACTGCCTCAGCCCGCGCACGAACCTCTGCCTGGCCATCCGCGAGCAGCAGAACCAGGGCTACCTGCCGGATGGCACCACGCGCCTGTCGCGCGACGGCGAGCCCATCCGCCACTTCATGGGCACGTCCACGTTCGCGGAGGCCACGGTGATGCCCGAGATCGCCCTCGCCAAGATCGATCCGCAGGCGCCGCTCGAGGGGGCCTGCCTGTTCGCCTGCGGGCTCTCCACGGGGTTGGGCGCCGCGATGAACACGGCGCGGGTCGAGGCGGGCTCCACCTGCGTGGTGTTCGGGGCCGGGATGGTGGGCCTGGGCGCGGTCGCCGGCTGCCGCCTGCAGGGCGCCGAGCGCGTGGTGTGCGTGGACCTGTCCGAGGAGCGGCTCGAGCTGGCTCGCGGACAGGGCGCAACCGACGTGCTCGCGGGCGGGCCCGATGTCGTGGACCAGATCCTGGAGATGACCGCCGGCTTCGGCGCCGACTACACCTTCGAGGCCACGGGCAACGTGGCGGTCATGCGCCAGGCGGTGGAGGCGGCGCGCATGGGGTGGGGCCTGTGCACCGTGGCCGGGGTGGCCGGCAGGGGCGAGACCCTCGACGTGGTGCCGCGCTTCCTCATCACCGGTCGCCGCATCGCGGGCTCGTCGTTCGGCGGAGTCAAGGGACGCGAGGGCGTGCCGAAGCTCGTGGACCTCTGGCTTGCCGGCGACATCGACGTGCAGCCGTTCCTCTCGCACCGCATCACGCTCGACGAGGTGAACCGCGGCTTCGAGCTGATGGAGGCCCAGGACGGCATCCGCAGCGTGATCGCGCTGGGCTAGTGTCCTGAGTCGGAAGTTGCGACTCAGGACACTAGAGGCCCAGGGCGAGCTGGCCGGGGGGCGGTGCGGCCGTGGCGGCGGGCTTCTCGTCGAGTCCGGCCACGCGCACGCCCACCAGTCGCACCGGGCGCGGCGGGTCGAACGCGCGCAACAGCTCGACCGCCACCGCGAGGACCGTGCCGGGATCGTTCACGGGCTCCTCGAGCGAGCGTGCGCGCGTGTGAGTGGAGAAGTCGTCGAGCCGGACCTTGATGCCGATGGTGCGACCGCGCCGGTCCTGGCGCGCGAGTGCCTCGCACAGCTGGCGGGTGAGGTCTCCCAGCACCGGCAGGAGGGCGTCGACCCCGCGCAGGTCGCGGTCGAAGGTGGTCTCGCGCGACTCGGACTTGGCCACGCGTTCAGTGACGATCGGCCGCTCGTCGTGGAAGCGCGCGAGGGCGCGCAGGTGCGGGCCCTGGCGGGCGCCGAAGCACTCCACCAGGCCCTCCTCGGGCGCCGCGGCGAGCTCGGCCAGCGTGCCGATGCCCTGCGCCGAGAGCCGCTCGACGGTCTTGGGCCCGATGCCGGGGATGAGCCCGGGGGACATGCCCGCGAAGCGGATGCAGGCATCCTCGCGCGAGAGCACCACGAAGCCGTCGGGCTTCTCGGCGTCGGAGGCCACCTTGGCCACGAGCTTGCTGGGCCCGATCCCGATCGAGCAGGTGAGGCCGGTGCGCTCCTGCACGGCCGCCTTCACGCGCCGGGCGGCCGCGCGCGGGCGCTCGATGCCGGTGAGTTCGAGGTAGGCCTCGTCCAGGCCAACCACCTCGACCCGGTCCACGTGATCGTGCAGCACCGCCATCACGCCCCTCGAGCGCTGCCGGTACGACTCGAAGTCCGGGGTGATGAACACGGCTTCGGGGCAGAGCCGGCGCGCCCGCTCAGCCGGCGTGGCCGAGAAGACGCCGAAGCGCCGCGCCTCGTAGCTGGCGGTGGTGACCACGGCGCGCGGGCCGCTGCCCGCCACCACCACGGGGACCCCGCGCAGCTCGGGGCGCCGCTGCAACTCGACGCTGACGTAGAACGCGTCCATGTCGACGTGGGCGATGCAGAGGGGCTCCACGGCCCCCGACGTTACGCCTCAGGTCGGCTGGTTGATGGGCCGCACGAGGATCTCGTTCACGTCCACATGGGACGGCTGCGAGAGCGCGTACATCACGGCGCGGGCCACGTCGTCGGCCTGCAGCGCGCCCTGCACCGGAGAGTCGAAGAACGGCGTGTCCACCATGCCGGGCTCGATCAGCGTGACCTTGATCGCGGTGTCGGCCACCTCCTGGCGCAGCGCCTCGCCCATGGCGGACACCGCGAACTTCGTGGCCGAGTAGAGCGAGCCCGGCAGCGCCCGGCGCCCGGCCACCGAGCTCGTGAGGATGAAGTGGCCGGAGCCCTGCTCGTGGAAGCCGCCGAGGCATGCGCGGATGGAGAGCGCGCAGCCGTACACGTTGGTGTCGACCATCGACCTCCAGTGCTCCACCGTCTCCTCGAGGAAGCCGCGCTTGGCGCCGAAGCCGGCATTGGCGAAGACGGCGTCGAGACGGCCGAAGCGATCGTGGGCGGCGGCCACGGCGGCCTGCTGGTCCTCCCAGCTCGTGACGTCGCAGCGCTGCGCGATCGCGTGCTCGGGGCCGCCGAGCTCCTCGGCGAGCGCCTCGAGCTTGTCGGTGGACCGTGCCCCGAGCACCACCCGCCGGCCGGACTCCACTGCCTGGCGCGCCGTGGCGGCGCCGATGCCGCTGCTGGCACCCGTGATGAGAAGAACCGGCTCGTCGGCCATGCCGGAGGTTTTATCATCGGCGTGTGAAGCGCCGCCTGGGACTCGCAATCGCCTGCGTCGCTCTCGCCCTCCCGGCGAGTGCGAGCGCGATCGAGATCCATGCGCACCGGGGCGGCACCCTGGAGAACGGGGTGGCCGTCACGCCGGAGAACTCGATGACGGCCTTCCAGCACGCGGCCGGCGACCTCGGCGCGGACGTCATCGAGCTCGACGCCAAGGTCACCAGCGACGGCGTGCCCGTGGTGATGCACGACCCGACACTCGACCGGACCACCGACTGCGCCGGCCAGGTGCGCGACCGCACCGCCGCCCAGGTGCTGGCCTGCCGCATCGACATCCTGGGCACCGACGACACCACCGTGCCGTTCCCCGCCTCCGCCGAGTTCGTGCCTTCGCTCGCGGCGGTGCTCGAGTGGGCGCGCGACGAAGGCGTCCGGCTCAACCTCGAGATCAAGAACCCGCCCACCGACCCGGACTTCGACCCCACGCCCGCCTTCGCCACGGCGGTGCTCGACGCCGTGGACGCCTCCGGCATTCCGAAGCAGCTGGTGCTGATCCAGAGCTTCTGGCCGGTGGACCTCGTCTACGCCAAGCTGCGCGGCTACACGACCTCGCTGCTCACCCAGAGCGCGCTGAACGAGCTCGGCCTCGTATATGCCACGGCCGCGGGGCACGAGTGGGTCTCCCCGCAGTGGCCGCCGCTGGACGGCCCGCTCTACGTGCAGCTGGCGCACCTGACCGGGCGCAAGGTGGTCACCTGGACCCTGGATACCGAACAGCCCATCCGCGACGCGGAGGCGGCGGGCGTGGACGGGATCATCACCAACGACGTCGTCCTCGCGCAGCAGGTCCTCTCCACGCCATAGGCTTCCCGCCGTGGCCGAGGACTGGACGAAGGCGCGCTTTCCGGACGTGCCCGCCGAGGCGGGGCACTACGAGAGCTTCTACCTCAAGGCCTGCAAGCCGGGGGAGCCGCTCGGGGTGTGGGTCCGCTACACGGTGCACAAGCGCCCCGGCGACGCACCCAGCGGCTCGCTCTGGTTCACGCTCTTCGACGCGCGCGGGCCGCACGCGGCCAAGGTCACCGTGCCGGCGCCGAGCGCGGCGGACGGCGAGCTGATCAGGGTGGGGGAGGCGAGCTTCGCGCCCGGCCGCGTGACCGGTGAGGCGCTCGACTGCTCCTGGGAGCTCGAGTTCGACGGCCCGGCCGACCCGTTCCTGCACCTCCCGCGCACGTGGATGTACCGCGCCAAGCTGCCGCGCACCAAGACGCTCAGCCCCTGGCCTCTGACGACGTTCAGCGGGCGCGTGCGCGCGGGGGGGCGCGAGGTTGCGCTCGACGGCTGGCCCGGCATGGTGGGCCACAACTGGGGCGCCGAGCACGCCGAGCGCTGGATCTGGATGCACGGTGCGGGCTTCGAGGGAGCGGACGGCGCCGTACTCGACGCGGCCATCGGCCGGGTGCGAGTGGGCCCGCTCACCACGCCCTGGATCGGGAACGGGCTGCTCGTGCTCGACGGCGAGCGCCACCGCCTGGGCGGGCTCGAGCGAATGCGCTCCACGGAGGTCGACGAGCAGCCCGAGGGGTGCAGCTTCGAGCTCACCGGCAAAGCCATCGCCGTGCGCGGGCGCGTGGGGGCCGAGCGCGAGCGCTTCGTGGGCTGGGTGTACGCGGACCCCGACGGCCCCGAGCACAACACCGCCAACTGCTCGATAGCCGACATGGAGCTCACGGTGAGCAGGCCGGGGCGGCCGGATGCCGAGCTGCGCGTAGCCGGCGGCGCCACGTACGAGCTCGGCATGCGCGAGCGCGATCACGGCATCCCCATCCAGCCCTTCCCCGACGGGTGAGCGCCGCACCCCCCGAGGCCTGGCGCGTCAAGCGCTCGATGGGACGCTGCTGGGGCTTCACGCTCGGCAGCCTGGGGATCTACGCCCTCTACTGGGTCTATCAGACGCGCAAGCTCCTGGACCGCGAGCTCCGGCATGGCCGCGACGACGCCACGCTTCACACGCTCGGCTCCCTCGTGCCGATCCTCAACTACTTCGTCATGTACTGGCTCTGGCGCGACATCGACCGGCTGCGCCAGTCCATCGGCCTTCCGCGCTTCGAGGTGGGGCTGTTCGTGGGGCTCAGCGTGATCGGCGGGACGCCGGTGACGTACTCGATCGTCCTCAACCGGCTCAACGAGTACTGGGACCACCGCTCGCAGGGGTGGGCCACGGACGCGCCGGTCACCAGCGGGGAGAAGCTCACGCTGCTCGGGGGCGCGCTCTTCGCCCTGGCGATGCTCGCGCTGCTGGTGGCCGTCATCGTGGCGCTGGCGTCCGGCGCGTGACGCCCCGGTACGCATGAACTGCGCGGGGTGCGTGGGCTGCATCGGCTGCGCGGGCCTGAGCGGCGCGGTGGGAGCCGTGGGGCGCATCGGCGGCCAGCTGCCTCGATTCAACGCTCGATAACCGCGGTTATGTGACCTACGGGGCGCGCAGCCGCGTGCTGTAGCCGGTCTCGCGCCGGACCCTTGCACCGATCCATGTAACATAGCGGCGCGCATACGTCCGACCCCTCAGGAGGAGCCAGCGAGATGGCACGCAGCAGCTACGACGTCAACGGCCGCACCGTGTTCGTGACCGGCGCCGCGCGCGGCATCGGCGCGGGCGCCGCCCAGCGGCTGCACGCCAAGGGCGCGAACGTGGCGCTGGTGGGGCTCGAGCCCGGCCTGCTCGAGGAGCAGGCCGCCAACCTGGGCGACCGCGCGGCCTGGTTCGAGGCCGACGTCACGGACTCCGAGGCGCTGGAGCGCGCCGTGAGCGGCACGGTCGAGCGCTTCGGCGGCATCGACGTGGCGATCGCCAATGCCGGCATCCACATGATCGGGGCGCTGGCCACGGCGCCGGTCGAGCACGTCGAGCGCGTGATGTCGGTGAACCTCTTCGGCGTCTGGCGCACCGACCGCGCCGTCCTGCCGCAGATCGTCGAGCGCCGCGGCTACCTGCTCAACGTCGCCTCGCTCGCGGCCGCAGGGCACGCGCCGCTCATGGGTCCGTACGCGGCCAGCAAGGCCGGCGTCGAGGCCCTGACCAACAGCCTTCGCGTCGAGACCGCACCGAGCGGCGCCCGCGTGGGCTGCGCCTACTTCGGCTTCATCGACACGGACCTGGTGCGCGGCAGCTTCGAGCACCCCTCCACCCAGGCGATGGAAGGGATGATGCCCGGGTTCATGCGCCGTTCGGTGCCCGTGTCGCGGGCGGTGGACGTCATCGAGCGCGGCATCGAGCGCCGCTCCGGGCGCGTGTGGGCACCGCGCTTCGTGGGCCCGGCGCTGACCCTGCGGGGCATCATGCAGCCGC
Source organism: Thermoleophilaceae bacterium (assembly GCA_040901445.1). Lineage (GTDB taxonomy): Bacteria > Actinomycetota > Thermoleophilia > Solirubrobacterales > Thermoleophilaceae > JBBDYQ01. Next base: position 73,915 of record JBBDYQ010000007.1, read on the forward strand.
TCACCGAACGGCGGGCCATGAGCGACCGCCGGCTGGCGGAGGCGCTGCGCCTGGCCGACCCGGCCACCGGCACGACCGGCGACCAGGACCCCGTGCTCGGCGTGGCCGCCGAGGCGCGCGAGCCGGTGGCCTGAGGCCCGGCACGGCCGTCCGCCGCAACACGCGGCGGACGGCCTGCCGTCACCTGCCTACTCGAACTCGAACGCCTCGGCGGCGTCGGACGAGAAGTTCGTCTCCAGCGCCTCGAGCCCGAACGGCGACTCGGGGTTCACCTGGTACAGGGTGCTCTGCCGCGGCGGGTTGCGCTCCTCGGGCGGCCCGTACTCGTAGTCGCCCCCGAGCCCGTCGGTGGAGAACGTGCCGAGATTGTTCATGGCCTCGACGATGCCCTCGCGCGACAGGTCGCCGTTCTCGACGGCCTTCTCGAGGATCTCGCTGATCAGGCGTGCCTGGCTGTAGCCGAACGTGAAGTAGTAGTCCGGCTCCTGGTCCGGTGCGAACTGCTCCACTCGCTCGATCATGGCGGCCATGCCGGGCACCGACTCGTCACCCCACTCCGGGCCCTCGGCGATCACCCAGAACCTCTGCTGCAGGTACTCGGCCAACGGGGACTCCCCGAGCGCCGCCACCCAGCTGGGCGACTGGCCGATCCAGCGCGGCGCGAACTCGGCCTGCGCCGCGGTGCCGAGCACCGTGCCGGCGTCGCTGGGCAGCCCGACGTACAGCACCATCTCGCACTGCGCCTGGGCGAGCTGCCCGATCTGCCCGGTGACGTCCTGGTCACCCGCGCGGTAACGGGCAACCTCCGCGATCTCGAACTCGTACTGCTCAGCCGCGAACTCGAGTCCCTCGAGCCCCGCCTCGCCGTACGGGTCATCCTGGATCATCGCGCAGATGTTGTTGCCCTCACCCTCCTCGCGGATGTAGTAGTCCACCGCGTTGATCACCTGGATCTGGTACGGCCCGCCGACCGGCGCCAGGTACTGCTCGCGCACCCACTCGGAGTCGAGCGTGGCCGGGCCGGCCACGATCTGGTCCCGGTTGAGCTGGGGCAGCACCGCGTTGATGATCGGCGTGCCCAGCACCTGGACGAACATCGTGACGTCGTCCTTGACGCGGTTGTACTGCTGGACCGCGGTCGCCGGGTCGTAGCGGCTGTCGCGCTCCACGAGCTCGACGCGGTACCGCCCGCCGATGCCGCCCTGCTCCTCGTTGACGTACTCGAACCAAACGCGGTTGCCGTTGGTCAGCGGGTTCCCGATCACGGCCACCGGGCCGCTGAGCGGCGTAACCACGCCGAGCCGGATCGTCGTCCCGTCAAATCCAGGCGCGGTGGCCACGTCGCCGTCGCCACCTCCGTTGTCGTCATCGTCGTCGCGGCCGCATGCGGCGAGCGCGAGAACCGCCGTGAGCGCGAGCACCGCCATCAGTGCCCAGCGCAATCTCCCCTTGAACATCACTCTCCTCTCGTCGTTGTCAGTACGAGAACGGCCAGCCCTTGAAGTACGCCTTCAGTCGCAGCCAGAGCGCTGCCAGGCCGCGCGGCTCGAAGACGAGGAACCCGACGATCAGCAGGCCGAAGATCGCCTGATTCAGGGCGAAGACTGTGATGAACCCCTCGTCGCCGCTGCCCGTGGAGACACCCGGTATCGAGCCGCTGTACTCCTCGATCAGGCGCGGGAGGGAGCCCACGAAGAGCGCCCCCAGCACCGCGCCGAACACGGTGCCCAGCCCGCCGACGATGATGATCGCGATGAACTGGATCGAGAGAAACAGGCTCCAGTCGGTGGGGCTCACGAACTGCTGGTAGGCGCCGAACAGCCCGCCCGCCACGGCCGCCAGCGCGCTGGAGATCACGAATGCGCCCACCTTGTAGCGGGCCAGGCTCACCCCGATGACCTCGGCGGCCACGTCGCGGTCGCGAACGGCCTGCATGGCCCGCCCGGGCCTGCTGCGGACGATGTTCTTGGCCAGCAGCGCCGCCACTGCCACGAGCGCCCAGATCAGCCAGAACCAGCTCTGCTCGCGCGTGTAGCCAGACAGGCTGTCGAAGTCGACGAACCCGAGCGACACGGGCGCCTCGATCGTCCGCCCGGCGTTCCCCCCGGTGAGCCCGTCCCAGTTGCTGAACACGTGCTCGCCCACGAAGACGAGGCCGAGCGTGATGATCACCAGGTAGTTGCCCCGCAGGCGCAGCGCGAACGGCCCCACGAGGGCCCCGAGCAGCCCGCCCGCGACCGCGGCGAGCAGCAGCCACAACGGCAGCGGCAGCCCGAGATCGCCGCCGAAGTAGCCGGCCGCGTACGCCCCCGCCCCGATGAACGTGGCATGCCCGAGCGACACCTGGCCCGTGTAGCCCGTGAGCAGGTTGAGCCCGATGGCGCCGATGGCCGAGATGCCCGCGTAGGCGAGCACCGACAGCCAGAAGTCCGACAGGAACATGGGCGTGGCCGCGTACAGCACGAGCAGCGCCAGCGCCCCGAGCTGGGCGGGCCGCGAGCGCAGCAGGCGCAGCTCGTGCTCGTAGCGCGTGGTCATGCCGAGGTTGCGAAGCCGCATCAGATCCGCTCCACCTCGGGCGTGCCGAACAGCCCGTATGGCCGTACCAGCAGGATGAGCACCATCACCACATACGGCATGACGATGTGGAAGTTGGAGCCCAGCCAGGCCGCGTGGTCGGGCTGGTAGCCGGCCGTGAGCGTCTGGGTGACGCCGATGATCACCCCGCCGATCACCGCGCCCGGCGGCGAGTCCATGCCGCCCAGGATCATGGCCGGGAAGGCCGCCAGCGCGATGAAGCTGATCGACGGGTCCACGGCCGCCGCCCCCGAGGCGAGCGTGACGCCGGCGAGTGCCCCGACGATGCCCGCGATCCCCCACGACAGGGCAAAGATCTTGCGCGCGCTGATGCCCTGCGCCAGCGCCGCCTCCTGGTCGAACGCGGTGGCCCGCATGGCCAGCCCCAGGCTCGAGTAGCGGAAGAAGAGGAAGAACCCGGCGAGCGCCAGGGCCGCCAGGCCGATGGTCCACAGGTCGCGCACCGCCAGGGCCAGGCCACCGGCGTCCACCGTCCGGATGCCCCACGGGTCGCCGAGGTTCTGCGCGCCGTAGCCCCATACCGTGGGTATGGCCTGCTCGAGGATGAACAGCACCCCGATCGTGATCATGATCACGGCGAAGGCGGGCTGGCCCACCATCCGGCGCAGCATCGTGCGCTCGATGAGCACGCCCACCAGGCCGGTGACCGCCAGCGCCAGCACCACCGCCAGCGCGAACGGCACACCCCACTCCTGGGCGAACTGGTAGGCCACGTAGGCGCCGAGCGCCACGAGCCCGCCCTGGGCGAAGTTGATGACCCCGGTGGCGCGGTAGATCACCACGAAGCCCAGCGCGACGAGCGCGTAGCGGGCCCCGAGTGCGAGCCCCGCGAAGACGAGCTGGAAGAACTCCTCCATCAGCCGGAGTACATCCCCTCGATGACATCCTCGAACTCGCGCGCGATCGCCGCACGCTTGACCTTCTGCGTGGCCGTGAGCTCGCCGTCCTCGTGGTCGAGCTCCTTGCGCAGCAGCTCGAAGCGCTTGATGGTCTCCACCTGGGCGAACTGCCCGTTGACCTCGGCGACGACGACCTCCACCAGCTCCCGCACCTCGTCCCGCCCGGCCAGGTCGCCGTAGGTGGTGAACGGGATGCCCTTCCGCGCCGCCCAGTCCCCCACCGTGTCGCCCTCGATCCCGATCAGCGCCGAGAGGTACTTGCGGCGGTCGCCGATCACGACCGCGTCGCGCACGTAGGGAGAGACCTTGAGCCGGTTCTCGATCTCCGACGGCGAGACGTTCTTTCCGCCCGCGGTGATGATGATGTCCTTCTTGCGGTCGGTGATCGTGAGGTAGCCGTCGGCGTCGAGCTCCCCCACGTCGCCCGTGCGCAGCCAGCCGTCGGCGTCGATCGCGGCGGCCGTGGCGCCGGCGTCCTTGAGATAGCCCGCGAACACGCCCGGCGAGCGGGTGAGGATCTCGCCGTCGTCGGCGATCTGCAGCTCCACCTCTTCCAGCGCGCACCCGACGGTGCCGATGCGCACGTCGTCCGCGGGCGTGTACGTGGCCATCGCGGTGTTCTCCGTCTGGCCGTATCCCTCCCGCACCGGGATGCCGAGCGTCCACAGCCAGCGCAGCACCTCCGGGGCGACGGGCGCGGCGCCCGACAGCGCCACCGTCACGCGCCGCATGCCGAGCTTGTCGCGCAACGGGCGGAAGACGAGGATCCAGCCCAGCCCGTAGGCGAGCCGGTCGAGGAAGCCGAAGCGGCCCGCGAGGCGGCGCTCGGCCACGCGCCCGCCGAGGCGGATGCCCAGGCGGTACACCGCGCGCTTGAGGCGGCTGGCGTCGGCCATCCGGATCTCGACTCCGGCCATCATCTTCTCCCACACGCGCGGCACCCCGAGAAAGAAGGTGGGCTGCACCTCGCGCAGGTCCCCGGTGAACGTCTCGGCGTCCTCGCCGAAGTTCACGACGTAGCCGCCGTGCAGGGCGTCCACCCCCGAGACGAGCCGTTCCGCCACGTGACAGAGCGGCAGGTAGGAGAGCACCTCGTCGCGCGGCGAGGTGTCGTACACGCGTAGATAGGCGCCGCCGGCGGCCGCCAGGTTGGCGTGGGTGAGCATGGCCCCCTTCGGCGGGCCCGTGGTGCCCGACGTGTAGACGACGATGGCCGTGTCGGAAGGCTCGAGCGCCGCGACACGCTCCTCGAACTCGCGCAGCTCGCGCCGGTTCCCGAGCGCCTCCAGCTCGTCGAAGGTGAGGATGCTCTCGTCCTCGAGCGCCCGCACGCCGCGCGGGTCTACCACCACGATGGCGCGCAGGGCGGGCAGGCGTTCGCGCACCTCCAGCGCCTTGTCGAGCTGCTCCTCGTCACCGGCCACGAGGACGACGGACTCCGAGTGGCCGAGCAGGTACTCGACCTCCGGCGCCGGGCTCGTGGGATACACCCCCACCGTGACCGCCCCCACGCCCTGGGCGCCGAGGTCGGCCAGCAGCCACTCCGGCCCGTTCTCGGCATGCACCGCCACCCGGCCGCCCGGACCCACGCCCAGCTCGAGGAGGCCCAGCCCCACGCGCGCCGCGCGGCGGGCGTACTCGTCCCAGGTCCACTCGCGCCAGCGCCCGAGGTGCTTCCGGCGGATGGCGACGTCGCCCGGGCGTTCGCGCGCCCGGGCGAGCAGCAGCTCCGGGAGCGAGGCCTGGCTCACGCGGGGGCGTCCTCCGTGCCGAGGTACGCGGCGATCACGCGCTCGTCGCCCTGGATCTCGGCCGGCGTGCCGTGGGCGATGACCTCGCCGAAGTCGAGGGCCAGCACACGGTCGGCCAGATCCATGACGAGCGCCATGTCGTGCTCCACCAGCACGGTGGTGATGCCGAGCCGCTGCCCGATCTCGACGATGTAGCGGGCCATGTCCTCGGTCTCCTCGAGGTTCATGCCGGCCACGGGCTCGTCGAGCAGCAGCAGCCGCGGCTCCATGGCCAGCGCCCGTCCGACCTCCACCCGCTTCTGGATCCCGAACGGGAGCAGGCCCACGTGCTGATGCCGGTGGGCCTGGAGCTCGAGGAAGTCGATGATCTCCTCCACCTTGCGGCGGTGCTCGACCTCCTCGCGCCGGGCGCGCCCGACCCACAGCGCGCCGCCGAGGAAGCCCGTGCGCATGCTCAGATGGCGCCCGAGCATCACGTTGTCCACAACGGAGAGGTTCTCGAACAGCCCGAGGTTCTGGAACGTCCGCCCCACACCGAGCTGGGCGCTCTCGCGCCGCCGCCCCACGAGGTTTTCGCCCGCCAGCCGGATGCTGCCCTCCTGCGGCCGGTAGACGCCGTTGAGGCAGTTGAAGATCGAGGTCTTGCCGGCGCCGTTGGGGCCGATGATCGCGAACAGCTCGCCCTCGTCGACGCTGAAGCTGACGTCGCGCAGCGCGGTCACGCCGAAGAAGCGGAGGGTGACGTGGTCGAGCTCGAGCAGGCTCGCGCCCTCACGGGCGCGGGCGCTCACGCGCTCCACCGCTTCCGCCGCCGGTAGCTCTTGACGTCGCGGAACGAGCGCCGCCCGGCCTCGCCCACCATCCCGAGGTAGAACTCCCGCACGTCCTGGTCCTCGCGCAGCTCTTCCGCCGGGCCGTCCAGCACGACGCGGCCGTTCTCGAGCACGTAGCCGTAGGAGGCCACCTGCAGGGCCATGGCGGCGTTCTGCTCCACCAGCAGCACGCTGGTGCCCTGCCGGTTGATCTCGACCACGATGTCGCGGATCTGGCCCACGAGCGCCGGGGCCAGGCCCAGCGAGGGCTCGTCGAGGAGCAGCAGCCGCGGGGCAGCCATCAGCGCCCGGCCGATGGCGAGCATCTGCTGCTCGCCGCCCGAGAGATACCCCGCCACGTGGCCGCGGCGGTCGCGCAGCGCCGGGAACAGCTCCATGACGCGGGCGTGCGCTTGGGCGAGGCCGTCGCGGCGGGTGAAGCCGCCCGTCCGGAGGTTCTCGTCCACGGTGAGCTCGGCGAATATGCGCCGTCCCTCCATCACCTGCGCGACGCCGCGGCGCACGATCGCCGGCGCGTCGAGCCCCGCGAGCGCCGTGCCGTCGAGCTGGATCGACCCCTTGGTGATCTCACCCCGGTGCACGGGCAGCAGCCCGGTGACGGCACGCAGCAGCGTGGTCTTGCCCGCGCCGTTGGCCCCGAGCAGCGCGACCACCTTCCCGGGCGGAACCTCCAGGCTGACACCCCGCAGGACGAGGGAGACGTCGTCGTACACCACCTCGAGGTTTCGCACGCCGAGGCTGGCCGCCGCTGTGGGGCTCGTCTCCTCCTCCGGCGCGTGGGCGGGTGGCTCCATCACGCCCTTGGGTTCCTATCACTTCCGAGGGTCGGAAGGAACCGGATGGGGTAATGGCGGCGCGTGCGTGGACGGATGTCCGAGCGTCAGCGGGCATCCACGCGCCAGCTGCGCGGCGGGACGAGCAGGCCTCCGCCCCGGCGCCCGCGGACCTCCAGCTCGTAGGCGTGCCAGTGGAAGTCGAACACCACGTCCCAGTCCGCGCGGTACAGGCCGACGTCGAGCACGTAGGAGCCCGGGGCGAGGTCGAGCCGGTCGAGGGCGAGGGTGACCGTTCCCCGCTCGAGCCGGCCGACGGCGACGCCCTCGTCACGCGTGTTCGCCTCAACGCACAGCGGCCCGTCGGGCGCGCGATGCACGGCCACCGCGACGATCGGGTCGAGCAGCGGTCCGCGCGCGCTGCGCACGTCGATCGCCACGGTCAGGGAAGCGCCGGCCTCGACCGCGCCCGGCAGGCGGACGCCCTCGATCGTGGCCTCCTGGGTGCCCACCCGGTTGCGGCGCAGCTCCAGCGGCCCGCCGTGACCGCCGTCGGGCGGCGTGCGCTCGATCGTGTCCTGACGCGCCGCCTCCTCGTATGCAGCGACGACCGACGCGGCGTCGCCCCGAGCCCGGACCGCGCCCGCGTCGAGCCAGAGCGCCTGGTCGCACTCGCGCTCGACCAGCCGGAGGTCGTGCGAGGCGAGCACGAGCGCGGCACCGTCCTCGCGCATCGCCCGGATGCGGTCCGCGCACTTGGCCTGGAAGGCCAGATCGCCGACCGCCATCACCTCGTCCACGAGCAGCGCCTCGGGGCGAAGCTGCGCGATCACGCCGAACGCCAGCCGCAGCTTCATCCCCTCGCTGTAGGTCCGGACGGGCGCGTCGGCGAACTCCTGCAGCTCGGCGAACTCGAGCGCCGGCGACACCAGCGTGCGCGCCTCCGCCCGCGACCAGCCCGCGACGATCGCGGCGGTCAGGGCATTCTCGCGGCCGCTGAGCGTCAGGTCCAGCGTGTCGCCGAGCGTGAGCACGGACGCCACGCCCGGCGGCGTGCTCACGCTTCCGCGCGTGGGCCGGCCGAGCCCTGACGCGAGCCGCAGGAGCGTGGACTTGCCGGCGCCGTTGCGCCCGATCAGGCCCAGGCTTTGCCCCGCGCCCACCTCCGCCGACACGTCGCGAAGCACCCAGCGCTGCTCGCCGCGCCGCACCAGCAGGGGCGCGCGGCGAGCCGCCACGGCACGCACCGTCCGCCCGCCCGCCGGCCAGCGCGGGTAGGCCTTCCACACGCCCTCGAGCCGGATCACAGCTCGTCCACGAACCCGCCGCGGAGGCGCTGGAACACGAGCAGGCCCGCCGCGGCCACCGCGGCGCTCGCAGCGGTGACGATGAGCAGTGGCACTGCGTCCGGCAGGCGCTGCTCGATCAGCACGGCCCGGTAGGCCTCGAGGATGGTCGTGAGCGGGTTCAGCCGCAGCGCCCACTCGTAGTCATCCGGAATCCGGCTCAGGTCGTAGAACACCGGTGTGAGATAGAAGAGGAGGAGGAGCCCCACGCCCACGAGCTGCCGGACATCGCGCAGGTACACCGACGTGGCCGCGGCCAGCCACGCGATGCCGCAGGACAGAACGAGCTGGACGGCCGCGATCACCGGGAGGAACAGCGCCGACGCGTGCAACTCGCCGCCGGCCGCCACGAGCACCAGCAGCACGGGCAACGCGATCAGCGCGTCGACCAGCGCGACGACCACCGGCACCACCGGAAGCACCGCGGCGGGGCATTGCGGCCTGAAGACGAGATGGCGCTGCGCCACCACGGCGTCGGCGCCCTCGGAGACCGCGGCCGCGAACCAGCCCCAGGCGACGATGCCCGTGAAGAGAAAGGCGGCGTAGCTCTCGATGCCGAGGTCCACGATCGAGGTGAACACGACGTACAGGACCCCGAGCTGGGCGAGCTGGCGCGCCAGCGGCCAGGCCCATCCGAGCAGCGTGAACCTGTGGCGCGCCGCGATCTCCCGTGCGGCGAGGTGGAGCACGAGCTCGCGAGCCCGGCGCAGGTCCCCGCCCCCCAGGCGTCCACCGATCGTGAGACCCGGGTCGGCACGGTGCACGGCGAGAGCGTAGACCGAAACGGCCGTCCCGCCCGTTATCAGCTTCCGGAGATGGAGGATCATGCCCCAGGTCGCTTCCGCCGCATCCAGACGTTGATCGTCGAGGCATCCGGCCCGCCGGCGGTGCTCGACCTCGCCGAGGCCGACGAGTGGCGCTGCGTGGTGACGTACCGGGGCACGCCGTGCGCATATGTGGCGGTGCCGAGCCCGGGCGCCGGGAGTGGGCCCTCGCTCGTCGAGTCTGCGCTCGCGCGGCATGCCGGGCCCCACATGCGGGAACGAGCCGCGCGGGAAGGCCTTCGCCGCCGCCTCGGTTCCCCGGATCCGCCGGCGCCGCCGCTGCGCCGCAGCGTGGTCGTGTGCACCCACCGTCGCTCGGAGTTCCTCCCCGCGATGCTCGAGAGCCTCGCCCGCCTCGACCCCGCACCCGACGAGGTCATCATCGTCGACAACGATCCCGGGCCCGAGGACTGCCGCATGGCCGCGGAACGCGCCGGGGCACGCTACGTGCGCGAAGACCGGCGTGGCCTGAACAGGGCCCGCGCCACGGGCCTCCGGGCCGCCCGCGGCGACGTCGTGGCGTTCACCGACGACGACTGCATCGTGCCGCCCGGCTGGCTGCGGACACTGCCCGAGGTGTTCGCCGACCCCACCGTCGCGGCCGTGACCGGGCCCGGCTTCGCCCATGAGCTGGAGACGGCACACCAGCTCCACCGCGAGGAGACGGCCGGCTTCGTGAAGGAGTTCAGGCGCCGGACCTTCGACTGGACCAACGTCTGGCCCGTGCACTCCGGCCAGATCGGGACGGGCGCGAACATGATCTTCCGCCGCACGGCCGTGGGCGACCCGGACGCGCTCTTCCCACCGGAGCTCGACGCCGGCACCGCCACCCGCTCCGGCGGCGACCTCTATGCGCTCTTCGCCGTGCTGGCGGCGGGCCACCGGATCGTCTACGACCCCGCGGTCTGGTTCCTGCACCGCCACCGGCCCGACCGGGCGTCGCTGGAGGACACCATCGACGGCTACGGCATCGGCCTCTCGGCGTTCCTCTCGAAGGCGCTGGTCGAGGACCGCGAGATCAGCAGCTTCGCGGTCTGGTGGTGGCTCTGGCGCTCCTACGTGCGCGCGCTGCTCGGCTCGTGGTCGGGATATGGCGATCCCGCGCAGGTCCGGCTGCGCAGCCGCTACCTGCGCGCGGGGTGGCTCGGTATGCCCGCCTGGCTGCGTGCACGCAAGGACGCGGGCGCCGCGGCGCCGCCGGCCGCCGCGGCGCCAGGCCGCACCGAGCCACCCGGTCCTCAGGCGAACCCGCCCGAGGACGTAGCGGTCATCGTCGCGTCGACCAGCCCGGAGCGGCTCGCGCGCTGCCTCCGCGCCCTGGCCACCGAAGCTGCAGCCGAGATCGTGGTTGCGGGCCCCACCCGGCCACCGTCCGGCGTGCGCTGGGTGCAGTGCCAAGACGGCGCAAGCGCCGCGCTCGCCGCCGGGGTGGCCGTGGCCACGGCCACGGTCGTGCTGCTCCTCGACGACCGGCTGACGCCGCGACCGGGGCTCGTGTTCGCGCACGCCCGCGCCCACGCGGGCGCGGAGATCCCGCGTCTTGTGACGGGCTACTCGCCACACCCCCTCCCCGCCCGTCCCGGCCTCGCGTCGATCGCCGCCCGCCTCGAGCGAGAGGACCACTTCCGGCTGATCCGCGAGGCCGCAACGCCCACATGCGCCGGAGTCGAGCTCCGGAACGTCTCGCTGCGGAGGGCGGATCTCGAGCGCATCGGAGGGGTGGACGGCCGGCTGGGTGAGCTTGCCGCGGGCCTCGACCTCGGCATCCGGGCGCTCGCCGCAGGTCTCGAGGTCGTGCACGAGCCGGCCGCGGCGGCCGGCGACGACGTGCACGTGACCACGCGGTCCTATGTCGAAGTGGCGCACACGCGCGGGCGAGGTGCGGCCGCACTCGCCGGCAAGCACCCCGCCGCGGCGGGCGCTCTCGCCGAGCCCCAGCGGGTGCCGGCGCCGCTGGACCGGGTCGCCGTGATCGCGCTGACCTGGCCGTGGGCGCGAGCGGCCGTTCACCCCCTCCTCCACGCGCTCGAGGGGCTCCGGCTGCGGCGCTCGTGGGCCCGTCTCGCCTGGCTGGCCCGCCGCGGCGGCTACCGGCACGGCGTCCGCGTGGCAGCGCCGGGAGGGCTACCGGCTCCCCCCGTCATGCGCGTCGACCTCGACGAGGACGCGCTGATCCCGGCGCCCGGGCCGTGCGCTCCGCTGGTGGACCTCCGGCTCCGCGGCCGGCGCGTGGCGCTCGTGCGCCCTCCCCGCGGTCACTGGCACCATGACCTCTTCGGTGAGGCGCTGGACGGCCTCCGGGACGAGGACGTCAGTCGCATCCCCGCGGCGGCAGCCACCGGCCGCGGCACCGCTGCGCACGCCGTCGCCATCACCGTGGTGCTCACCGACCCGGCGGCGGCACCGACCCTGGCGTCCACGGGCGCCTCGGTCAGCCTCGTGGAGGGAAAGCGGGGCGCGCGGGAACGCTGGCAGGCGATCGACCGGGCGATCCGCTCGGCGCCGACCGAGGCGGTGGCGCTGCCGCTCCCGGGCACGCATCCCTCCCCGGAGTGGCTCGCCGGGGTGCGCGAGGCGCTCGGCGGCGACCGAGTCGCGGCGGCCGTGGGCTGCGGTCTCCATCCACACGAGCGGGCCGGGCCCGTGGGGCTCGTGTCGCGCCGGCTGCGCCACGGCCCGTATGCGATGGGCGGGCGCCCGGCCCAGTTCGTGGCGGTGCGACGCGCGCGCTACGCGGAGCTGGGCGGGTTCGACCCGGCCACCGCCACGCTGGGCTCGCAGGGGCCGGTCCTCGACCTCGTCGAGCGGGCGCTCGAGGCCGGCCTGGTGACCGCCTACTGCGAGACGCCCGGCCTGACACCCGCGGGCGCACATCGGCCCGCGCGCAGCCGCAACGAGTTCGAGGCGTGGGTTGCGCGCGGCGGCCTGCTCGCGCGCGACGCCGCGGCCCTCGGCCCGCTTCGCGGGGTCCCCTGGCTTGCGACCCGTGCGCTTCTCCCCCGCATGCGCATGCTCTGGCTGTCGATCCGTACCGGCGAGCCCAGCGCGCGCCACTGGAGCGGGAGCACCGCCGGCATGATCTGCGGCCTCCTGCTGGCCGCTATGCGATCGCGAGCTCCCGCTCCGCCTCGGCCGGAGCCCGAGCACGCCGGCGCTCCTCGCGCCGCTCGCTCTCCTCGGCCAGCGCCGTGAGCATCTCGGACAGGTCGCCCGTGGACAGGTCGCCCGTGGACAGGTCGAGCGGGTCCGGGCGCGCGCGGACGGGCGCCGCCGAGGCCGCCTGAGGCAGCCGGACGGCGCAGCCCAGCGCGACCAGGCAGAGCGAGCCGCCGGCCGCGTTGCCCAGCGCGAGCTCGGCGGCCCCGTGTCCGACGAGGTTCACGTACGCCATGAGCAGGTTGACCATGACTCCGAGCAGCCACCCGAGCGGCGACTGCCCGGCGGCCGAGCGGCGGCTCACCATGGCGAGGATCTGGGGCACCACCCCGGCGAGGCCGAGCAGGATTGCGAGCGTGGAGACGACGGAGAGGAGAGTCACGGGCGGGTCCTGGAGGGCAGAGGGTTTTCAGGCAGCACAAAGGCCGCTCGAAATGCCGATCGGAGTCGATTGGCGTTCGGGCGGCCCGTGATCGGCGGGGCGGTCTCGACCCCGGCCGAGGGACTTACGTGTCGCGTGGGCTTGCATCCCCCGCGGAGACCGATGCGGCTGTTCCTCACGCAGTATCGGCATTTCGCGCCGGATCTTCAACGGCCCCGGGGCGAAAAGACGCGTCGTGTGACGCTTCGCACGCAGCGGCGGCCTGGGTTACGGTCAGGGCGATGCGCCTGGCGCTTGCGATCGCACTCGCCGCATCCGCACTGGCGGCGGTTCCGCCGGGGACGGCCGCCCAGGAATTCGGAGAGCCCGCCGGCGGCCTCACGGTCTCGGTCCCGCACAGCAACCCACGAGGCACGTCGGGCCCCTTCGTGCACGCCACACCGGGGTCCTCATGCCAGACGGCGCCGATCCCCGGTGGCGGCTTCGTGTCACGCTGCGCGGACTCGCGCTATCCGCTGCCCAAGTCCGGGCGGCTCGGCGCTCTCCCGGGCGAGAACCTTCGTCTGCGCTTCGGGCAGGCGGGCGGCGCCAGGCCCTGCGGCCGCGCAACGGGGCTCGCCGCCGCTGGTGCCCGGGGCTCTACCGCGGGACGGTGGAGCGCCTCGTGCGGCCCGGGCACACAGTCACCGCCGGCAGGTTCGCCTTCCGCGTCCGCTGAGCGCGCGCTTTCGCGGCTAGGGCTTCCCGGCCCCATCCCGGGACCGGACCATGCGGAGTTGACCACCGTATGGGTGGCAAAGTCCGCACGGTTCGGCCCGGACGGTACGAGTCAGCTCAGAGGCCGTGCTCCTCCAGCAGCCGCAGCCACAGCTCGCTGCGGGTGGGGAACGACGGCACGGCGTGCCAGAGGCGCTCGAGCGGCACCTCGGCAACGATCGCGATCGTGGCTGCGTGGATGAAGTCGGCCACCTCCGCGCCCGTGAAGGTGGCGCCCACCAGCACGCGGCGGCCCTCGTCGACCACGATGCGGGCAGTGCCCGGGGCGTTGCGGCCGTAGAAGCTGCCGCCGGCGTTGCCCGAGGTGGAGACGTCGACGGCCCGCACGTCCAGGCCGGCATCGCGCGCCGACGCCAGCGTGTGCCCCACCGCCGCGACCTGGGGGTCCGTGAACACCACGCGCGGGGAGAGCGGGCCGTCCGCCCCGTGCTCGTGGGCGGTCTCGCGCCCGAGGATGCGGTCCGCGGCGATGCGCCCCTGGTACTTGCCCATGTGCGTGAGCAGCACCCTGCCGTTGGCGTCGCCGATGGCGTACAGCCAGTCGATGCCCCCGGCGCGCATGTGGTCGTCCACCTCGACGGGCTCGCCCGGCTCGAGGCCGAGCGTGTCGAGGCCCAGGTCCTCGGTGTGCGGGCGCCGTCCCACGGCCACGAACAGCTCGTCGCCGCTCAGCGTCTGTCCGCCCTCGAGCTCGAGCGCGACGGCGCCGCCCTCACGGCGTGCGGCCGTGGCCTTCACGCCGGTGCGCACCTCCACCCCGCGCTCTCGCAGGGCGTCGGTGACCTGCTCGCTCGCGAACTCCTCCTCGCGCGCGAGCAGGCGATCGAGCGCCTCCACGACGGTCACCTCCGAGCCGAGCGATGACCACGCCTGCGCCATCTCCACCCCTGCCACACCGCCGCCGAGCACGAGCAGCCGGCCGGGCACGGCCTTCGCGGTGGTCATCTCGATGTTGGTCCACGGCTCCGCCTCGCGCAGCCCCGGGATCGGGGGCACGGACGCGCCGCTTCCCGTGGCGATGACCACGGCGCGGCGCGCCAGGAGCTCGTCGTCACCCACCGCCACCCGGCGCTCGCCCACGAGCCGGCCGTGCCCCCGGACCGCGCTTATGCCGCGCTCCTCCAGCCACGGAAGCTGGCCCGAGTCGTCGAGGTCGTGCACGACCTCGTCGCGGCGGGCCAGCACGGCGCCGGCGTCGATCTGCCCGCTGACCGCCTCCGCAGCCCCGGGGATGCGGCGCACCTCGGCGAGCGCCTCCGCTGGGCGCAGCAGCGCCTTGGACGGCATGCAGGCGTAGTAGGAGCACTCCCCGCCGATCAGGTGGCGCTCCACCAGCGCCACCTCCAGGCCCGCCTCGCCAAGCCGTCCTGCACAGACCTCGCCGGCGGGGCCGCCGCCGATGACCACGACGTCGACCTCGCGCTCGCTCATACCGGCTCGGCTGTGCGCAGCGAGCGGCGGATGCGGACGTCCCCGATGAGCGAGCCGGGGGGGCCGAGCGTGACCACGACCAGCGCGGGAAACCACCAGCTCCAGGCGCCGACGGCGGCGCCGCGCGCGCACAGCCCGACCAGGCCGAGGAAGCCCACGCCGTGGATCGGGCCCAGGACGTCCACCACCCCTTCCGAGTGGGACAGCGCCGCGATGACCAGCGGCACGAGCAGGAAGGCGTCGGCGATGGCCAGGATGCGGATGGCGTCGAGGCGGCGGCGGATGGCGGCTGGGGTCCCGGGCACGGCGGCTGATCTTAGACGGCCTCTTCAGGCGACCCCGGACCCGGGCCGGACGGCCGCCTACTCGTGCGGCGGAGGACTCTCGCTGAGCTCCGCGTCGCGCTCGGCCTGACGGTCGGGCGCCTCGGTGGACTCGACCGTGTCCGCCTCGCCGTAGGCGGCGCCGCTGCTGCCGCTCTCCGGCTCGTCGGGCATGGCGTCGCCCGCGGGCTCCGCGCCGCCGTCGCCGTGTGAGGCGTTCTCCTCGAGCGCGGCTTCGGCTTCCTCGAAGCCCTCCGCCTCTCCCCCGCCCGCCTCGGCGACGGGCTGGTCGGCCGGGTCCCCGCCCTGGTCCGGGTTCTCGCCGCCGATCGAGCCGGCCTCCTCGGCTGCCCGCTCGGCCTCGCGGCGGGCGCTGGTGTCGTCGTGTCGTTCCATGGCCAAGCCCCTGCCCGGGCGGGCATCCCCGGAAACGCCTAGGGCGTGGCTGGCTCGCGCCCTGCGTCGCCGTCCGGCTTGGCCACGAGGTCGTCCTCGCCGGCGCCGGGGACGGGGAAGCGCGTTCCGTCATAGAGCGACGGCGGTTGCACGAAGCACGGCGGCAGCCCGGGCCTGGGGGCCGGCTGCTCGCCACCGGCGGGCTTGCAGTCGAACGCCTCGTACATGCCGAGCGCGCGGGCGCGCTTGACGTAGTTCGGAGACGGGTAGGCGTTCCCGCGCTCGATGGGCTGGCGGGTGCGCTGCAGCGCAAGCCCGCTGGAGTTGAGGATCCCGATCTGGCGCAGGTAGTGACGCGGGCCCTCCCCCTCCGGCGTGGGCAGCGTGGCGTTGAGGGTGTTGCCACCGCGGGAGATGAAGTCCGAGACCTGCTCCTGCTGGAAGTTGAGCAGCGCGATTATCGGGTTGAGCTGCTGCAGGTACGGATGCAGGGAGCCGAGCACCGGCGAGGCGCCGCGCAGGAAGTCCGCGGCGCGTGGCAGCGTGCCCGGGGCCTCGTCGATCACCGGGTCGAGGTTGCGGAAGAGTCCCTCGAGGTCGGGCGCGAGGCGGCCGACGTCGCGCAGCGTGGGCGCCAGGTCGGTGGCCACCGGCTGCAGGTCCTCCACCAGGGGCTGCGTGTCCACGGAGAAGCGCTCGAGGCGCGCCACGGTGATGCGCGTCTCGTCGAGGAAGGTGGGCAGGATGTCGATCGTCTGGGCCAGCGCCTCGTTTCGTGAGGCCAGCGCCCCGAACGTGTTGTCCGCGTTGACGATCAGCTCTTGGAACTGCCCGCGCCGCTCGTTGATGGCCCCGAGCGCGATGCCCGTGTTCTTGACGAGCCGGCGCAGCGCCGGCTCCTCCTCGTCGAGCACCTCGAGCACGTCGGCGCCGGTGGCCACGAAGCGCGGCAGGTTGCCGAAGGCGTCGCTGAGGTCCTCCCCCCTCCCCTTGTCGATGGCCGTGGCCAGCTCGCGGACCCAGCCCTGGAGGTTCGAGCGGGTGTCCTCGTCGAAGGCGCTGATGACCTCGTCGATCTCGACCGACTCCTCCACTCGGGCGTCCTCCAGCGTGTGGCCGTCGTGGAGCGGCTCGGCATCGCGTGGCCCGGCGCTGAGCTCGACGTAGGTCTGGCCCAGCAGCGACTTGGGCCGCAGGATGGCCCGTGCCTCGGAGCCGATCGGCGCGTACGCCTCGTCGAGCTCGATCTCGGCGATCGTGCCCCCGCCCTCGGCCAGCGAGGTCTTCTTGACCTTGCCCACGTTGAGCCCCGCCATGCGGACGTCGGCCTCCTGCACGAGCAGCGTGGCCTCGTCGAAGCGCACGTTGAAGCGGTAGCCCTCCGGCCGCAGCGGCGACGGCCCGCCGAACGAGACCCACAGGAACAGCAGCAGCCCGAAGCACGACAGCGTGAACGCCACCATTGCGGCGAGCTTTGCGGTGGTCGGTGTCTGCTTCTGCATGGCTAGGGGCACAGCCCCGGGTCGGAGAGCACGTCGCCCAGGCCGAGGATCTCCTCGACGATGGCCGCACCGCCGGGCTCCTGCACGAGCCCGAGGTAGGTCGAGCAGCTGGCCAGCGGCACGAAGCGCCGCAGCGGGCCCTGGGCGTCGCCTGTGGCGAACAGGGAGTTGGAGTTCTTCGCCACCCAGGCGAGCCAGTACAGGAGGCCCTCCTCGCGGGCGGTGTCGGCCGCGAGGTCGCCCGAGAGCTGTTCGGCGCCGCCCGGGTTGAAGGCGGCGATGTTGAAGAAGCGGTTGAGCTCGTAGAAGCTCTCGCGCAGATCGGGGCTGGCCTCGCCGAGATCCTCGGCGGCGGGCCGGAGGTCGTCGATGTAGGGACGCGCGTCGCGCACGAACGGCCGGATGCGCTCGCGGAGCACGGGCTCGATCTCCTCGCCGAGCGGGCGCAGCTCGGAGTTGGCCGCGTCGAGCTCGCGCACCGCGGGGCGCAGCGCCTCGAACGCCGGGCCCGCGACGTCACCGAGCTCACGCACCCGCCGGAGCGTGGCCTCGGTCTGGGCGAGCGCGGACGGCAGCCGCTCGACGGCCTGCGAGATCTCGGCGTCCTGCAGCGCCAGCTTGTCGAAGACCTCGCTCGACGCGGACACCAGCTCCACGAGGCGGCGGTCCTCACGTCCGAGTCGCTCGATCGTCGAGCCGTAGTTGTTGATGAGCCGCGCCAGGTTCTCGCGCCGCGTGGCCACCAGCCGGTTCAGCCGCGAGAGGTCGCGGTGCAGCGGGCCGAGCCGGCGGAACACCTCGCGCAGGTCGCCGCCGCGGTCCTCCAGGCCCTTCCCCGCGCCGTTGATCAGCAGCTTGAGGTAGTCGCGGGTGTCGCGGTCCAGTGCCGAGAGGATCTCGTCCGGGTTGACGTCGGTGGACGTGTTCGCGGCGGCGATCACGCCGTCCTCCTCGACGGCCGGCGCCCCCGGGCTGCCGGGATCGAGCGCGAGGAACATGTCCTTCAGGCCGGTGCGCGGGCGCAGCAGCGCTGTGGCGTCCCTGCGCACGAGCTCGGAGTAGCGCTCCTCGAGATCGAGCCGCACGCGAGCCTTGCCCTCGTGCAGCTCCACGGTTCCGATCGAGCCCACTTCCATGCCTGACACCCGGACGGTCTGTCCCTGCCCGGGCGTGACCGCCTGCGCGTTCTGCAGCTCGACCCAGACGACGAACGGCTTCTCCTCCAGGATCGGGAAGCGCAGCCGCTGGTTGGCGAGCAGGTATCCGCCCACGCCTATCCCCACGGCGAACATCGCGAGCAGGGCGACGAAGTCGCGCGTGTGCTTGCGGATGGCGGTCCTCATCGGCGCTCCCTCCAGCGCCCATCCCGCGTGCGTACGAGTCCGAGCAGGTCGGACTGGAGCTCGATCCCCTCCTCGGAGAACTGCAGGGGGTCGATCGAGGGCAGGCCGCGCAGGACCGAGTCGAGGTGGGTCGTGATCTCCTCGAGCTGCTCCGCTCCGAGCTCGGCCCGGCGGCGGTCCGAGGCGGTCCGCTGCGGCTGTGCCTGAACCTGCTGGTCACCCGCGGCGGCCGGTGCGCTCAGGTCCGGGGGCTCCTGGGTCTCGCACGGCACGTTCGGCCGGAACACCGGGGCCTGCGGGGGCCGCGGCGGCCGGACGCCGAGCAGCGGCAGGCCGACCTGCCCGTAGAGGCGCTCGCCGAGCTCGCCGGTGGAGACCACGGTGGTGGCGCCGCTGGTGGCGAGCGTGCGGAAGTACGGGGTGTTGGCGTCGGCCAGCCTGCTCTCGCCGGACAGCCCGACGAACGCCCGCGGCGACTCCTCGAAGAAGGCCTCGCCCGAGTGCTCCGGGAAGGCGGGGTCGGGAACGGGCGTGGTGGAGAACGGCAGCAGCACGCGGTTCTGGCAGCGGGCCAGCGCGCGGGTCTGCTCGAAGCTGCGCGCCGAGCGCTCGTTGAGGCGCACGAGGGCGGGCACGGTCTCGCGCAGGTCCTCGGCGAGGCCGCCGGCCTCGCCGGGCGACACCAGCCTGCGCGCCTGCGTGATGAAGGGGATCTGGGCGTCGAGCGTGGCCCGCGAGGAGCGCGCCCCCGGCAGGGCGTCGCGGGCGAAGGCGCGTATGGAGGGCAGCGCGGTGTTGAGCGACTGCAGCGCCGGACGGCCCTCGCGCAGCACGTCGCGCAGCTCCGGGATGGCCGCGCGCAGGTTGTCCTCCTGCTCGGCGAAGGAGGCCACGGTGGCGTTGAGGTCGGTGACCAGGTCCATCAGGGCCCGCTCGTCCCGCGACAGCGCGCCGAACACGCGCGCCTGGCCGTCGAGCACGCGCGTGAGGTCGTGCTCCTCCTCGCCGAGCGTGGCCTGGCTCACCAGCGCGGTGTTGCGGTAGGCGGACTCCCAGTGGCGGATGGCCTGGTTGAACCCGCGGGCGCCGGACCCGCGGTAGCCGTCCGAGAGCTCCCGCAGAAGCGATTGGAGGTCCTCGCGGGTGTCCGACTGGAGCGCGCTGAGCACCTGGCCGAACTGGACCGGGAAGGCGGTCTGGTTGGGCGGGATCGTGTGCCCCGAGTCCACCTCCCGGGCGGGGGGAGAGCCGGGGTGCAGCTCCACGAAGTAGTTGCCCTCGAGGAACAGGCGCGAGCGGACCTTGAGCTCGGCGTCGCGCTTGATGGGCAGCGCCTCGTCGTCGAGCTCCATCGTGACCCGCGCCATCCCGGAGCCGTCGCCGAGCGACTCGACACGCGTGACCTTGCCCACATCGATCCCGGCGATGCGCACGGGCGAGCGGACGGCGAGGTTGTTGGCCGACTCGAACACGGCCTTGAGCTCGTAGGGCTGGGCGAACGGGTTGGACTTCGTGAACGCGAAGTAGGTCCCGAACACCACGAGCACGAGGCCGATCAGCCCGATGCCGAACGGTGTGGCGCGCCGCCGGCTCACGGCACGTCCTCGATCCCGTCGATGCCCAGCTCACGCGCCTTGTAGGTGCCGCCGTAGCGGATGCCCGGGAGATCGGTGCTCCGCACGACGTGGCTGCCGCCGCCCTCGGCGGGGTTGGTCGAGGGGCCGTAGCGGCTGTCGGGGACGTTCGGGCCCGACGTGTACCCCGTCTGGCCCACCTGGCAGTCGGCCTTGCCCTGGGCGTCGACCGCGGGCGTGTACGCGCCGGCGTGGAGCGCCACGAGCTGGTCCCCCAGCGGGTCGCGCGAGTCGATCGGCTGATCCGACGGGATGTCCGCGGGGCGGTCGGCGTCGTGGGTGGAGATGCGGTTGTCCTGGGTGCGGTTGTCGGAGCCCAGCGAGCTGCGCTGGAGCGTGCCGCCCGGCACCGGCTCGGACACGTGCTCGCCGATGGCGTTCCAGTAGTAGTTCCAGTAGTTGCAGACCGTCTGGAACGGCGCGACCCACTCCACGAGCGGTGTGGCCACGTCGAGCAGGTCGTGCAGGTCCTGCAGGCCGAGCAGGGTGGTGGGCTCCGAGGCCAGATCGTCCAGCGCGGCGAAGACGTTCTGCGTCTCCCTGTACAGCGCCGGGGCGCGCGCGAGCACCGGGGCGCCCGTCTCGAGCGCGTCCGTGGTGGGCGGCAGCGAGCGCGTCATCTCCAGCGCCACGGGCTCGAGCCGCCGCATGAGCTCCTCGGTCTCGGCGAGGAACGGGCGCTGCACCGGGAAGCTCCGGATGGCCTGCTCCAGCGTCGGCGCCCCGCGCTCGATCGTGCCGCGCAGGCGCTCGGGATGGCGGCTCAGCGCCTCGAACGTGGTGGCCATGTTCACGAACAGGGACGCGTACGTGCGCGCGACGGGGGCGATCTGCCCGGAGAAGCGCTCGCTCTGACGGAAGAGCTCGCCGAGGTCGTTGTCCGGGTCCGACAGCGTGCGCATCACCGGCTCGAGGTGGGTGACGAACGGGACGAGGCTCTGGATCGCGAGGTTGATCGACTGGCCGCGCCCGGCGAACGCGTTGCCGAAGCCCTGCAGGGTCGTGCGCTGGTTGCCCCGGAACTCGGCGTCGTTGAGCCCGAAGAACTCGTCGAGCTCGGTGGGCTTGACCGCGTTCTCCAGCGGGATGGTGGCCCCGGCTGCCAGCGCCCGCGCGCTGGTGCCCGGGGTGAGCTCGATGTACTTCAGTCCCAGCGCCGAGCGCGGGCGGACCGTGATGCCGGTGTCCACGGCCAGCGGCTCCACCTTCTTGTCGAGCTTCATGTGCACGACCGCGATCGAGCGCTGGGCGCCGCGGGGGCTCACGGCCGGGCGGATCTGCTCGATCACGCCGACGCGGAAGCCGCCCATGCGGACCTCGTTGCCCTCGATCAGGTTCGCACCGCCCGGGAGCTCGGCCCTGAGGTCGTAGCTCGGCACGAACGGGAGTCCGCGGTTGGCCTGGACGGCGAGCAGCACCGCCACGCACGCGACGAGCAGGGTGATGGCCCCGACGAGGACGGGGCTGGCGACGACGGAGCGGGCGGGGCGCCGGGTCATGGTGTCAGGAGGTAGTCGAGGAGCTGACCGTCGGCGCCGCCTGAGCCCGGTGCCTGACGGGCGTCGCCGGGCGGGTCGCCGCCGTCGCGCGAGAGCAGCCCGCCGAGGCGGTCGACGAGCTCCTGCACGGCCCGCGGGAGGACGATCTGCGGCCGCGAACGGTCGGGCTGGCCGGGCAGCGGCTCCGTGGCACGCACGGCGGGGCCGTCCGCCGCGGGCCCTGGGGCGTCCTCCGAGCGCCTCGCCGTGCGCTCCAGCGCGGCGGCCTCCCCGGCGCCGGCCGTGGGATCCGGATCCGTGACGCCGGGCTGGAACGGGCCGAGCCAGGAGGCGCAGCTGTCGATCAGCTCCTGGTCCGGGCGGGCGGTGTAGCGCAGGCACGACCCGCCGGCCAGCAGGCCCACCCGCAGGAGGTGGCCGAGCTCGTCGAACGCGTTGATGCCCAGCGTCTGCCAGTAGATGTAGTTGAAGAGGTTCTCCATCCCGGTGTAGCCCTGGCCGTCCCGGTATGCGGTCTTGTCGGGCGCCGGCGGGGCCCGGAGGCCGGCCTCCGGGTCGTCCTCGTACGAGCGCCGGCGGTCGTCGATGGCCTGGAGGAACTGGCGCAGCGGCTTGCCGAGGCGGGGTGCGTCCTCGGCGAGCGCCCGCAGCTCGGCGATCTCCTCACCCGACTCGGCGATCGCCCCCCGCCCGGTGACCGCCGCCTCTCCCAGCGAGCTCAGCGAGGCACGGGAGGAGCGCGCGAAGGGCTGGACGGCGACGAAGAAGCGCTGCAGGTCGGGCGCCGCCCGGCGCAGCCGCTGCAGCGTCGGGATCTGGCGCGAGGCGGTGCGCTCGAGCTGGGCCATGGTGGGCTCGAGCTCGGCGAGGAAGCGCGGGAGCCGGTTCCAGTAGCGCCCCAGCTCCTCGCTGCGCGAGGCCTGGATGCCGGCGGTGTCGGACGACTCCTGCGCCCAGCGCGCGAGGTCCTCGCGGAAGGGCTCGACCTCGGCGCTCACCTGGTCCGCGTTCTCGATGAAGTCGCGGATGATGCGGTTGTGGTCGGCGAGGATCTCGAACGTCTCGCTGGTCTCGCGCAGCGCGGGGTGGGCGCGGCGCACCACCTCGTTCAGCTCCTGCGGCCGGCCGGCCAGGCCCGTGCCGAGCTCCGACAGGATCAGCCGGAAGCGCTCCCGGTAGGGGCGCCGCATGACGTTCTGGATCAGGTCGAGCGGGATCGTCGAGGAGGTCTGCTCCACCGGCACCCGCCCGCCGTCGGGCAGCTCACTCGGCTCCTCGCCGATGTCACAGTCCACGAAGTACTCGCCGATCAGCGACTGCTGCCGGACGTCGCATTCGGCATCGGTGCGGAACGAGGCGAACCCCGGCTCGTCCACGACCACCTCGGCCACCACGCGATACGGCGGCTTCTCCTCGAGCTGGAAGCCGGTCGTCTCGCCCGCGATCACGCCCCCGATCTTGAGGTCGCCGCCCTCCACGAGCCCGAAGGCGTTGTCGAACACGATCTCGTAGCGCTTACCCGACTCCTCGTCGCCTGCCGCGCCCGTGAACAGCGCGATCGCGGCCGTGCCGGCGGCCAGGAGGAGCATGGAGAAGAGCCGGCGCATCATTCGATCGGCCCCGTGGCCCGGTGGGACTCCACGCAGTCCAGCTCCCGCTGCTGCTCCTCGCTGAACACGTTCGAGCCGTCGTCGGCGGCCTCCTCCGCGCCGCCCGGGCAGCGCTTGAGCTGGCCGGTGCGGGCGATCGAGCTGAAGACCTCGCCGCGATCGACGAGCGGGATGAAGTTCAGCGTGTTGTCGTTCACGCTGAACGCGTTGAAGAACGTCTGCGCGCGCGAGAAGCTGCCGAGCGCGTCGTAGGCGCCGGTGTGGGAGAAGTCGTCCATCCAGCCGAGGAAGTCGGTGGTGTAGGGACGGCCGTGGGCAACGACGGGCGCGCTGTCGGTGAGCGCCTCGGCCAGCTCAGGGAAGGCGCCGCGCGTCTCCCCCACCGCCGCGGGACCCGTGCCGAAGTCGACCTCCCGGTCCGCCGTCTCGAGCGCGATGTCGGCCAGCGGCGGATAGGTGCGCTGGAGCTCGAGCAGGTCGTTGCCGGCGCGTGGGGTGCGCAGCAGCGCCCGCAGGTCCCGCACGGTGGGCCGCGCCTCGCGGGCGAAGGGCCGCAGCTGCCGGAGATACGGCTGCAAGCGCTGGGCCACGGGCTTGGACGCGGCCACGAACGGATCCAGCTCGTCGAGCGTCCCGCGCAGGTTGACGTACGTCGTGTTGGCCGTGCGCATGAAGCCGGGGAAGCGCTGGATGGCCTCCGCGAGCGCGACACGCTCGGTGCCGAGCGCGCGCGTGGTGGCGTTGAGGTTGCCGATCAGCGCCGCCAGGTCGTCACGGCGGGCGGCGAGTGACGTCACGAGGCGCGAGGAGTCCACGAGGAAGCGCTCGAGCACCGGCGGGTCGTGGCGCAGCTCCTCGAACAGGCGGCTGGAGGCCGCGAGCTGCGGGTTGAGGTACAGCAGCCCGCGGTTGGCCTGCTCACCGCGGCCGGTGTAGGCCCGGTTGAGCCCCTCGTAGAAGCCCTGAAGGTCCTCCCGGGTCTCGGGGTCGAGGGTGTTGAAGAGCTGGTCGAGCTCGACGTTGGCCGCGGTGCGGTCGGCCGTGAGCACGCCGCCCTCCGGGATGTCGCCGCCGGCCTCGTCCTCGCCGGGGAGGAACAGCTCCACATAGCGGTTGGACGTGGACGAGAGCGAGCCGGTCCGGATGACCGCGCGGGTGCCCACTCGCAGCGGCGCATACTCGTCGCGGATCGAGAGGTCGACCTCGGCCTCACCGTCCGGCGTGATGCGGAAGCCGGTGACCTCGCCCGCCTGGGTGCCGCCGATCTCGACGAAGTTGCCCTGCACGAGCTGCCCGGCATTGAGGAAGCGGGCCTTGATCTCGTACCCGCCGCCTCCTGCTCCGAACAGGATGACGGCCACGAACGCGATCGCCAGGCCGACGGCGATCAGCGCAGCGGTGCGGGCCAGCGGGCTGCCGCTGTCCCCATCCCGGTCACTGCTGGCGTCACCCCTGCCGGTCACGGCACAGCGAGACTACCCGCTGGATGCCGGCGCGGGCTGCACCATTTCGCCCGGCCGCGGGGCCACCCGCGCCCGCAGCACGACGGCCGTGCCCACCACGAGCGCGCCGGCCAGCGTCAGCAGGCCCGCGTCGAGGGATCCGGTGGCGTCCTTCAGGATCCCCACCACCACCGGCCCGAACAGCCCGCCGGTGACGCCGATGGTGTTCACGAGCGCGATGCCGCCCGCCGCGGCGCGCCCGCTGAGCATGCCCGTCGGCAATGTCCAGAACGCGGGGATCACGCCGAGCAGGCCGAAGGTGGCGATCACCGCCCCGAGCATGGCCGGCACGGGCGGCAGCACCACCAGGAGCACGGTGCCGATCGCGCCGAGCGCCAGCCCGGCGGCCACCGGCCGGCGGCGGTCGGCGGCGCGATCGGCGGCCCGGCCGAGCACGTACAACCCGGCCGTGCCGAAGGCGAACGGGATGGTGGCCACCAGCCCCAGCTCGATCGGGCGCAGCTCGCCGACGCGCTCGATGATGTCCGCCAGCCAGAAGATCAGCCCGTAGCCCGCGAAGTTCGAGCAGAAGTACACGGCCCCCAACCGCAGCACCCGCCGGTCGGTGAGCGCTGCGCGCAGATCGAGCCCCTCAAGCGCCTCGCGCGCCGACGACTCCTCCGCGAGCTGCCGCTCGAGGGCGGCCGTCTCCGCCGGGTCGAGCCAGTCCGCCTCGCGCGGCGTATCCGGCAGCGCGCGCAGGACGTACAGGCCGATGAGCACCGCCGGAGTCCCCTGCCCGATGAACAGCCACTGCCAGCCCGTGAGCCCCAGCACGCCGTCCAGCTCCAGCAGCCCGCCGGAGAAGGGCCCGCCGAGCACGGCGGCGATCGCCACGCCGGTCATGAAGTAGCCGGTGGCCCGGGCGCGGTCGGAGTCCGGGAACCAGCACAGCAGGAAGTAGATGACCCCCGGGAAGAAGCCCGCTTCGGCGAAGCCCAGCAGCAGCCGGAACACGATCAGGGACGTGCCGTCCCAGGCCAGCGCGGCAGCCGCCGCGAACACGCCCCAGGTGATCATGATCCGCGCGAGCCAGCGGCGCGCGCCCACTCGGTGCAGCACGAGGTTGCTCGGCACCTCGAGCACCAGATAGCCCAGGAAGAAGATGCCCGAAGCCAGCCCGAACATGGTCGCGCTGAGCCCCAGGTCGCGCGTGAGCTCGTCCTCGGCGAAGGTGATGTTCACGCGATCGATGAACGCGATCACGTGCATGCCCACCAGCAACGGCAGCAGTCGCCGCAGCGCCGTGGCCACCGCCGAGTCCAGCGGCGTGCGTGCCTCCTCCACGGCGGCGTAGGCTACCGGCCATGGCCGCCACCGACACCACTCCGATGCTGCCCCTGGTCCCCTCCGGCGAGGAGACGATGCTGCGCGAGACCGTGCGCGCGATCGTGAGCGACTTCGGGCACGAGTACTCCATCGCCAAGACCGAGGCCGGCGAGCCGCCCACCGAGCTGTGGGACGCGCTGGCCAGCCGCGGCTTCCTCGGGGTCAACCTGCCGGAGGAATACGGCGGCGGCGGGCTGGGCATGGCCGCCCTGGCGGCGGTCGGCGAGGAGATCTCGGGGGCGGGCTGCTCGCTGCTGCTCATCGTGGTCTCCCCCGCGATCGCCGGCAGCATCCTGGTGCGCCATGGCACCGAGGAGCAGAAGGACCGCTGGGTGCGCGGCATCGCCGCAGGCACGACGCGGATCGCCTTCGCCATCACCGAGCCCGACGCGGGCTCGAACTCGCACAACATCAGCACGGCGGCGCGCCGTGACGGGGACAAGTGGATCGTGCGCGGCACGAAGACGTACATCTCGGCCGTCGAGCACGCCGACGCGATCCTGGTGGTGGCCCGCCAGCGCCACGAGGACGGCAACCTCGGCTTGCCGCTCCTGTTCGTCGTGGACACCGACGCGCCCGGCCTCGAGCGTCAGCACATACCCACCGCGCTGCGGGCGCCCGACAAGCAGTGGACGCTCTTCTTCGATGACGTGGAGCTGCCGGCCGACCGGCTGGTGGGCTCGGAGACCGCCGGGCTCAAGGCCGTCTTCGACGGGCTCAATCCCGAGCGGATCATGGGCGCCGCCATCGCGCTCGGCGCGGGCCGGCGCGCACTCGACCTCGCCGCCGCCTACGCGCGCGAGCGCGTGGTCTGGAACGGCCCCATCGGATCGCACCAGGGCATCTCCCATCCGCTCGCCCAGGCCAAGATCGAGCTCGAGCTGGCTCGGCTCATGACCCAGAAGGCCGCCGCCCTCTACGACGCCGGCGCACCTGCGGGCGAGCCCTGCAACATGGCCAAGTACGCGGCCGCGGAGGCCGCCATCCGCTGCGTGGACCAGGCCATCCAGACACACGGCGGCAACGGCTTCGCGCTCGAGTACGGGCTCACCGACATGTACTGGGGCGTCCGCCTCACGCGCACCGCGCCCGTCTCGCGGGAGATGATCCTGAACTACGTGGCCGAGCACTCGCTGGGGCTGCCCCGCTCCTACTGACCGCAGGGTCGCGGAACCGCCGCGGCCCCTGTTACAGTTGGGAGGGCGATGTCACAGGGCCCGGACCTCCACAGCGACCGGCGCTCCCGCGAGCTCGAGGAGCTGGCGGCCGGCGCCCCGCTGGACGTGCTCGTGGTGGGCGGCGGCGTCACCGGCGCCGGGGTTGCGCTGGACGCCGCCTCGCGCGGACTGTCCGTCGCGCTCATCGAGCGGCGCGACCTGGCCCACGGCACCAGCCGCTGGAGCTCCAAGCTCGCCCACGGCGGGCTGCGCTACCTCGCGACGGGCGACGTCGGGCTGGCCTGGGAGGCGGCCCGCGAGCGCGCCATCCTCGCCGACCGCACCGCGCCCCACCTCGTGCGGGCGCTGCCCATGCTGATGCCGCTCAACGACGACGTGTCCCGTGCCCGCGGGCGCACCATCGAGGTCGGCATCCGGATGGGCGACGCCCTGCGCGCCGCCGCCGGCACGCGCCGTCGCCGCCTGCCCGCCGGGCGCCGCGTGAGCGCCGAGGAGGCCCGGCGCTGGGCGCCCGAGCTGCGCGCAGAGGGACTGCGCGGCGCCATCCTCCACTGGGACGGCCAGCTCGAGGACGACGCCCGGCTCGTGGTGGGGCTCGCGCGCACGGCGGCCGCCCACGGCGCCCGCATCCTCACCTACGTCTCGGCCCTCTCACTCGACGCCGGCGGCGCCCGTGCCCGCGACGAGCTCACCGGCGCCGAGCTCGCGATCGCCGCCCGGCACGTCGTGAACGCCACCGGCGTCTGGGCCGGCGGGCTCGCCCCCGGGATCGAGCTCCGGCCGAGCCGCGGCTCGCACGTGCTCGTGCCCGCCGAGCGGCTCGGAGACCCGCGCGCGTCGGTGAGCGTCCCCCTCCCGGGCGGCGGCTCCCGCTTCGTGTTTGCGCTGCCCCGCCCGGACGGCCTCGTGCTGTGCGGCATCACCGACGAGCCGCACGACGGCCCGGTGCCGGACGAGCCCGCCGTCACGCCCGCGGAGGAAGCGCTGATCCTCGACACGCTCTCGCGCGCCGTGGAGCGCCCCCTCTCTCCCGGCGACGTCGTCGGCCGCTTCGCCGGCCTGCGGCCGCTGCTGGCCGGATCGGCCGGCTCCACCGGCGACCTGTCGCGGCGACACGCGCTCATCACGGACCCGAACACGGGCGTGCTCACGGTCGTGGGCGGCAAGCTCACCACCTACCGGCGCATGGCCCAGGACGCGGTGGACCGGATCTCCGCCTCACCCTGCCGGACCCACCGGCTCCCGCTCGTGGGCGCCGGGCCGGCCCCCACCGACCTGCCCCCGCGGCTCGCGCGCCGCTACGGCGCCGAGGCCGCCGCGGTGGCCGCGCTGGCCGATGGACGGCCGGAGCTGCTGCGCCCGGTCGCGGCGGGCGTGCCGCTGCTGGGGGTCGAGCTCCGCTTCGCGGTCGAACGCGAGCTCGCGCTGACGCTCGGGGACGCGCTCGACCGGCGCTCGCGGATCGGGCTCGTGCCGGCCTGGCGGGAGGCTGCGCTGGAAGCCGCGCGCAAGATCGTGCCCGAGCTGCTCGAGGCCACCCCCGCCAGTGCCATCTAGACTTCGCCGCCGTGGCGAAGGAGAAGCCTCAGAAGATGCAGATGCGCCTGGGCTCGCTCCAGGCCATCCCGCAGCTGGAGTCGCGCAACGACGAGGAGCTGGTCAAGGAGCAGCGCCACCGCGCCGCCGCCCGCGCGATCCTCGGTGCCCGCGCCGCGGAGCGCTATGACGCGAAGGCGGCCCGCGCCTACTTCAACGAGGCGATGGTGGGCGTCCATCCGCAGGAGCGCCCGGCGCTGCGCCAGATGATGAAGGCGTCCCTGGCCCTCGCCGAGCGCCGGCCCGACGACCTCAAGGCCGCGGTCGAGCGGCTCGGCCAGCAGGCTCCGTCGAGCCGGCAGCTCTTCATGCTGCGGCTCATGGGGCTGGTGGCTCCGCCACCGGGCTCCAGCATGCTGCTGCGGCTGCGCGGATTCGCCCTGATCCTGGCGCTCGTGCTCGCGCTGGTTCTCGTGGGCTACGGGCTCGCCGTGCTCGTGGCCCTGCCGTTCGGCGGCGTCGGCACGCTGGGCGGCATCCTGCTCGGCATGCTCATCGTCGTCGCCGTGCTCGCCGTCCTGGCGTTCTTCGGCCGGCGGCGGCAGGCGAAGGCCCAAGCCTCCCGGCGCGCGCCCTCGCGCTGAGGGGGTGGCGGCCGGCCCCACCCGGCCGGAGGTGATGCGCGGGTTCCTGCCCCAGTCGCCCTTCCCGGTCGAGCTCGGCTAGCACCATGAACGTCCCGGAACCCCCCGTCTGACGGGGGGTTCCGGGACGTTCGGCGCCGGGGCGGCGTCAGTAGAGGGCGCTGGCCAGCCGGCGGCGGTGCGCCTGGGCCAGCTCGTGCCCAGGGCCCAGCTCCTCGAATATCGCCACCATCACGCGCCGCACGAGGTCGCGCCGGTCCGCATCCGCTCCGGCGAGCGCGCCCTGCAGCGCCTCCAGGGCGGTCTCGAAGTCCCCGTCGTCCCAGGCTGCGAATGCCGGCGCCAGCTCCTGGCCCTCGCGCTCCAGGCTGAGCCGGGCCTGCAGCCCCAGCGCCGTGAAGTCGCCCCCGAAGCGCCCCAGCAGCTCCTCGGCCTCGTCGCGGTCGCCGCGGCGCAGAAGCAGCCGCGCGAGCGCCGTGCCCGCGGCGGCGTGCGCCGGGTCCAGCTCCAGGGCCTGCCGCAGCGAGGCCTCGTCGCCGCCGGCGGCGACGGCGTCGGCCTCTGAGGGGACGAGGCGGTCGAAGAAGTCCTCCACTTCGGCAGCGGGCTTGACGCCGACGAACTCGTCCACCACCTCGCCGTCGCGGAACGCCTTGACGTTCGGGATGCCCTGGATGCCGTAGGCACGCGCCACGTCCGGGTTGGCGTCGGTATCCAGCTTCGCCAGCTCCACCTTCCCCTCGCGCTCGGCGGCGGCGCGCTCGAGCAGCGGCGTGAGCGCCTTGCAGGGGCCGCACCACTCGGCCCAGAAGTCCACCACGACGGGGAGCTCGCGCGAGCGCTCGACCACGCGGGCACCGAACTCACGCTGACCGACGTCGAAGACGGCTACGACTCCTCCACCTCCATGCCCTCGATGGTGATCACCTGGAGCGGCTGCTCCGTGGGATCGCCGAGGGCGCCGATCCGCTCCACCACGTCCATGCCGTCCGTGACCTCGCCGATGATGGCGTACTCGGGCGGCAGCCCGGCGTCCTCACCGGTGACCACGAAGAACTGGCTGCCGGACGTCCCGGGCGGCTCGTTGCCCGCCTTGGCCATGGCCACCACCCCCTTCGTGTAGGCGGCGTCGGAGGCCGGCTCGTCCAGGGTGGAGTAGCCCGGCCCACCGGCGCCGGTGCCGGTGGGATCGCCGCCCTGGATGACGAAGCCGGGGACGATGCGGTGGAAGAACGTGTCGTCGTAGAAGCCCTTCTCGGCGAGCGCGACGAACGACGCGGTGGTGGCAGGCGCGGACTCCACGTCGAGGGTGATCGTGAAGTCGCCACAGCTCGTCTGGACCGTGACCTCGTGGGTGGCGGAGGCGTCGAGCTCCCCGTCGGGCTCCTCCTCGCCCCCTTCCTCCTTGGCGGGCGGCTGGGCCACCTCGGGACAGCCGCTGCCGGTGTCCTCGCCTGTGGCGGTGCCGGCCTGCGCGGTGCTGTCCCCGCCCGTGGTGGAGGCCGAGTCCCCGTCGTCGTCATCGTCGCCGCAGGCGGCCAGGCCGAGGGCGAGCAGCAGGGCAAGGAGGGTTGCGAGCCGTGACACGGCGGCGAAGGGTAGCGGCCCCGCGCATACGATTGCGCTGCCGATGCGCCTGGCCCCCCTCCTCGCGTCCTACGACCAGCTGATCCTCGACCTCGACGGGTGCGTGTGGATCGGCGGCGAGCCCACGCCCGGGGCCGTGGAGGCGATCGCCGCGCTGCGGGAGGCGGGCAAGCGACTGGCCTTCGTCACGAACAACCCCCGCCACTCCGGCGAGGAGTACGTCCGGATGCTGTGGGGCGTGGGCGTGCAGGCCTCCATCGGCGACGTGGTCACGGTGGGCTCGGCGCTCCAGCATCTGCTGGCCGACACCCGGGCCGGGCGCACCGCCTTCGTGATCGGGGCGCCCGCGCTGCTCGACCACGTGGCCGCCGCCGGGCTGCGGGTGATGAACGGCACCGACCTGGCATCGCGCGCCGAGGTGGTGGTCGTGGGCGGCACGGACCGCGTGGACTACGACGGCCTGCGCACCGCGGCGCTCGCCGTGCAGCGCGGGGCCGACTTCCTGGCCACAAGCCGCGATCCCACCTACCCGATGCCCGAGGGCATGTGGCCGGGCGGCGGCGCCATCCTCGCGGCGGTGGAGGTGACCACCGGCCAACGGGCCACGATCGTGGGCAAGCCCGAGCCGCAGCTCTTCCTCACCGCAGTGGACCGGCTGGGCTCCGGGCGCACGCTCGTGGTGGGCGACCGCCTGGACGCGGACGTGGCGGCCGCCGGCCGTGCCGGCCTGGACGCCGCACTCGTGCTCACCGGCGGCGCCACGCGCGAGGCCGCCGCCGCCGCACCCGAGCCGCGCCCGGTGGCGGTGGCGGACACCTTGGCGGCGCTCGTCGCCGGCTAGATCCAGTCCTCCCAGGTTGGAGGCCGGAAAGTAGCCGCCGGCGCCGCGACAGTGGCCGCGCTGGGTCGCTTTACCCCGAGTATGTCGGGGCAAGGTGACCCGGTGGCCCGGCGAGTCCCGCTGGGAGCCCGGCGCGATCCGCGCCGCGGCATGGGGCAAGCATCCTGCCCGTGGTCGCAGGACGACCACCAGCCAGGACGCTTCCCTCAGGCCGCGGGCGCGCAGGCCTCGACGGCCGCCCAGTCCACCCCCAGCAGCCGAGCGGCCTCCTCCGTGACCGCGAGACCGGCGGCGGCCGCTGCGGCCAACCCCTCGGCCGGGTCGGTGCCGCGCGCGTCATGGAGGTGGGCGGCGCAGACCGCGGCCACGAAGTCCGTGTGGCGGTTGCCGTGGATGGCCACCGCCCCGCGGCGCCGTGTCTCCCGCCGGAGCAGGCGCACGAGGTCGTCCAGGGCCTCTGCCCCCTCCGCGGTCTCGGCCACCGGCACGTGCCGCCACTCCAAGCCGGCCGCCTCGTAGGAGTCGAGGTTGTGGCGCGTCTTCATGGTGGACACCACGAGCCGCACGCCGGCCGCACGCAGCCACGCGATCTCGGCCGCCCGGCGCTCGGGTCGGTGGCTGCGGCCGCCGCCTCCGGGGCGCTCGAGGGCGCACAGCTTCCGCGGCCGGGCCCACCAGACCCGCCGGGGTTCGATCTCGGTCATTGGAGTCGCTCCTCTCTCGCTTTTAGACTCCAAGGAGATGACGGCCCGGATCTCACCCCCATGTGCCGCGTCCTCGGCTGCGTAGCTGCTGAGCCGGTCACGATCCGGCACGAGCTGCTCGAGGCGGAGAACCCGTTCATCCGCCAGTCCGAGGAGCACGACTCGGGGTGGGGCATGGCGGTCTACGAGCGCGCCGAGGGGGGGCAGCCCCGCTGCGTGCGCTTCCCGCAGGCCGCGCACGCCGACGGCGACTTCATCGACGCCACGCACCTGCGCGGCCGCATCTTCAACGCGCACGTGCGGCGCGCCACCATCGGCGGGCTGAGCATGGAGAACACGCACCCCTTCTGCCTGGGCAACTACTCCTTCAGCCACAACGGCACGGTCATGCGCGCGCGCCGGCTGCTCGAGCCCGGGGTGACGCCGCCGGCGGGCGAGACCGACAGCGAGTGCCTGTTCGCCTTCCTCATGCGCGACTTCGACCCCGGCGATCCGATCGGCTCGCTGCGGCATCTCGTGGCCAGCGCCATCGAGCGCTCGCCGTTCTCGGCGCTCAACTTCCTCTTCTGCGACGGCGAGCGGCTGTACGCGTACCGGCTGGGCATCTTCGACCTGCACTGGCTCCACCGCGGCGGCGAGCTGTTCGTGGCGTCCGAGCGGATCACCGGCGAGCCCTGGCACACCGTCGGCCAGGACGTCCTGCTCGTGGCTGACCCCGCCGACATCGAGGAGCCCCACGCCGAGCGGCTCGCCGGGGACGAGCTGCTCGCGCGCGCCGACATCCGGGAGTTCGCCGAGGGCGCGGAGCTGCGGGGACTGGAGCGCGGCCAGTTCGCGGCGGCGCGCGCGACGCGACTGGCGAGCCGCGAGTGAGCCGAAAGCTCCTGCTGCTCGTGAACCCGGCGGCGGCCGGGGGCAGGTCGCTCGGCTCGCTCGCGGAAGCCCGCGAAGCGCTCGTGGCCGCGGGCGCGGAGCACCGCGTCGTGCAGACGCGGGGGCTGGACCACGCCCGCGACCTGGCCGGCGAGGCGGCGGCCAGCGGCGAGGCGATCGTGGCGGTGGGCGGTGACGGCATGGTGGGCGCCCTCGCCGGCGTCCTGCGGGACGCGCCCGTGCCGCTCGGGATCGTGCCAAGCGGGCGCGGCAACGACTTCGCCCGCGTGCTCGGGATTCCGTCCGCACCGGCCGCGGCGGCGCGCCTCCTGCTCGATGGCCCCGAGCGGCTGGTGGACGTGGCCGAGGCGGGCGGGCACCCGTTCGTGGGCATCGCCAGCGTGGGCTTCGACTCCGACGCCAACCGGATCGCAAACGAGACCAAGCGCATCCGCGGCAACCTCGTCTACGTCGTGGCCGCGTTGCGGGCGCTCGCCGCGTGGCAGCCCGCCACGTTCTCCGTGACGGTTGACGGCGAGCGCACCGAGGTCACCGGCTACTCGGTGGCGATCGGCAACTCGAAGGCCTACGGCGGCGGCATGTTCCTCATCCCCCACGCCGAGGTGGACGACGGGCGCCTCGACGTGCTCCTGAGCGGCGAGACGTCCAAGCTCAGCTTTCTCAAGGGCCTCCCGAAGGTGTTCAAGGGCACGCACACCGACGACCCGTCCGTGTCCTTCCTCTCCGGCCGCGAGGTGGAGGTGGACGCCGACCGGCCCTTCACCGTGTACGCGGACGGGGACCCCATCGGGGAGCTCCCCATGAAGTTCACCCTGCGCGAGCGCTGCCTGCGCGTCATCGTCCCCCCCTCCTGATGCTCGCGCTCGCCACCGCGCTCGCCCGGCTGCTCCGGGTCGCAACGCGCCGCCTCGGCCGCGGCGGCACCACGCTGCCCGGCCGGGTGCTGCTGCGAGTGGAGCCGAAGGCCATCGCTCGCCTGGGTCGCGGGCTCGGGGCCGGCTCGGTGCTCGTGTCCGCCACCAACGGCAAGACCACGACCAGCGGGATGATCGCCGGCATCCTCGAACGGGCCGGACAGCCTGTGGTGCACAACCGCGCGGGCTCCAACATGGCCTGGGGCGTGGCCACCGCGCTGCTCGACGCGGGCCGGCGCGACGGCGAGCTCGGGCTGTTCGAGGTGGACGAGGCCTGGCTGCCGGAGGTGGCCGGGGCGCTGGAGCCGCGCGCGTTCCTGCTCGCGAACCTGTTCCGCGACCAGCTCGACCGCTACGGGGAGCTCGAGCTGCTCGCCGACCGCTGGGCCGAGGTGGTGGCCGGCCATCCCGCGACGCTCGTGCTGAATGCCGACGACCCGCTGATCGCCGACCTCGGCCGCGACCGCGAGGGCGTCGTGTACTTCGGCGTGGACGACGACTCCCAGGCCCTGCCCGAGCTTCAGCACGCCGCAGACTCCAAGCACTGCCGCCGCTGCGGCGCGCCCTACGTCTACGAGGCGGTCTACCTGGGCCATCTCGGCCGCTATCGCTGCCCCGGCTGCGGGCGCGAGCGACCGCAGCCTCAGGTCACCGCGCGGCGGGTGCGCCTGCACGGCATGAGCGGCTCGGATGTCGAGCTCGCCACCCCGGAGGGAGAGGTGTCGCTGCAACTGCCGCTCCCGGGCCTCTACAACGTCTACAACGCCGTGGCCGCGGCCGCCACCGCGCTGGAGCTGGGCGCCTCGCTCGAGCACGTGCGGGCGGGGCTGGAGGGCGCCGCGGCCGCCTTCGGCCGGGTGGAGACGATCCCCGTGGACGGGCGCGACGTGTCGATCCTGCTCGTCAAGAACCCGGCGGGCGCCAACGAGGTCCTGCGCACGCTGACGCTCGAGGACGGCCGGCTCGACCTCTGGCTGGCCCTCAACGACCGGATCGCCGACGGTCGCGACGTCTCCTGGATCTGGGATGCGGACTTCGAGCTGCTGGCGGGACGCGTGGGCCGGGTCACCTGCTCGGGCACGCGCGCCGAGGAGATGGCGCTGCGGCTGAAGTACGCGGGCATCGAGGCACAGCCGGCCGTGGACCGCGACCTGGGCCGCTCGCTCGATGCCGCGGTCGCCGCCGGCGACGGCCCTCTGTACGCGCTCCCCACCTACACCGCGCTCATCGACCTGCGCGACCTGCTGGCGGACCGGGGACTGGCGGAGCGGTGGTCGGGATGACCGACGACGCCGTCATCTGGCACGACGTCGAGTGCGCCGCCTACCACGCCGATCTCGGCCTCTGGCACGAGCTCGCCTCCGCCGCGTCCGGCCCCGTGCTCGACATCGGCTGCGGCACGGGGCGGGTGGCGCTCGACCTCGCCGCGCGGGGCCACGACCTGACAGGCGTGGACTCGGAGCCCGCGCTGGTCGCGGAGCTCTCAACCCGCGCCCGGGCGCGGGCGCTGCGGGTCCGCGCGCACGCCCTCGACGCCCGCGTGCTCGAGTTGGGCCGCACGTTCGCGCTCGCCATCGCCCCGATGCAGGTCGCGCAGCTGCTCGGCGGGCCCGAGGGGCGTGCCGCCATGCTCGCCGCCGTCCGCCGCCACCTGCCGCTCGGCGGCCGCCTGGCCGCGGCGCTGGCCGACCCCTTCGAGGGGCTGGCGATCGACTGTGTGCTTCCCCCGCTCCCCGACGTGCGCGAGGCCGGCGGGTGGGTCTACCAGTCCACCCCGATCACGGTGCGCGACGAGCCCGGCGGTGCGCTGGCGATCGATCGCCTGCGCGAGGCGGTGTCGCCCGACGGCCGGCACAGCGACAGCGTGGCCACCATCCGTCTCGACCGCGTCGACGCGCCCACGCTCGAGCGGGAGGCATCCGAGCACGGGTTCCGGGTGCTGCCCGCCCGCCGCGTTCCGGAGACCGAGGCCTACGTGGGCAGCACCGTCGTGATGCTGGAGGCCGCATGACGACGCTCCGCGTCTGCGCCCTCTATCCGGACCTGATGAACATCTACGCCGACCGCGGCAACATCGCGATCCTGCGCGCGCGCTGCGGATGGCGGGGGATCGGCTTCGAGCTCGCGTCGTCCGGCATGGGCGAGGAGATTGACCCCGGCGCGCACGACCTCTTCTACATGGGCGGCGGCCAGGACCGCGACCAGATGATGGTGGCCCGCGACATGGTGGCCACCAAGCGCGGCGCCCTCCACTCCGCCGCGGACCGGGGCGCGGTCGTGCTCGCCGTCTGCGGCGGATACCAGCTGCTGGGCTCGAGCTACCAGCTCGGGAACGAGGAGCTCCCGGGCGTGGAGCTCGTGGACCTGCGCACTGTGCGCGAGGCCGGACCCCGGCTCATCGGCAACTGCGCCATCGAGGCGGACCTGGGCGATGGGCCGCGCGTGATCGCCGGATTCGAGAACCACGGCGGTCGCACCCATCTCGGCCCGGCCGCCGAGCCACTCGGGCGTGTGCTGGCCGGCCACGGCAACAACGGCCGGGACGGCTTCGAGGGCGTCCGGCGCGCCAACGTGATCGGCACATACCTCCACGGACCGCTGCTGCCCAAGAACGCCTGGCTCGCCGACCGGCTCGTCGAGCTCGCGCTGGGCGTCGAGCTCGACCCGCTGCCGGACGACGACGCGGAGGAGGCGGCCCACCGCTCAGCGCGGCGGGCCGCCGGCCTCGGCTAGCGGATGTAGATCGAACGCGACTGCAGGACGTCGTACGACCGCCGCTTCGTGCCGTCGGCGTTCAGGATGCCGGAGTCGAAGCGATCGTTGGCGTTCGGCCGCCAGTTGTAGACATACACCTGGCGGACGCGCTCCCGGAAGCGGCTCGCGAGGCTGAACATGAACCGCAGCCGATCCGCCGCGCGGCTCTCGCTCTTCGGGAACGGCACGTCGCCGCCGCTGGTCTCGAAGCGGACGATCCCGCCCGTCTCCGTGAGCCAGACCTCGAAGCCGCGGGCGGCGCGGTTGCGGCGCGCACCGTCCTCCAGCTCGCCGATCAGCCCGCGCACCCCGGCCGTGCCCTCACGATTCACGTCGTCGTAGTTGTGCAGGCCGAAGATCCGCGGGCGGCCCTCGGCGAAGCGGAGGAAGTCCTCCACGTAGTCGCGCATGTTGTTCTGGTCGAGCACGTCCAGGGCCACGATCTCGCAGTCGCGGCAGACGTCGAGCCAGGCGCCGTAGTACTGAGCGGCGCGCCGCGGGTTCCTCGCGATCGGCTGCGACTGGTGGTTGGCCTCGTTCCACGGGGCCACCATCTCGACCCACGGGTACTTCGCGTGGAAGCGCTCCATGGCCGCCTTGTACGCGCTCACGCTCGGCGCGCGGCAGTCCTCGTTCTCCAGGCAGCTCTGGCCGTCACCGTGGTTGAACGTGACGAACGGCTCGACGCCGGCGTTGCGGGCGTTCTGGAGCCACTGGTCCAGCGCGACCGGGTTCGTGTCGATCGAGTCCCACGGCGTCACCAGACGGGCACGGCGCACGCCGAGGTCACGGAACAGCGCGGTGCCGAAGATGTCGGCCTTCGAGTCTCCGACGCCGACTGCGGGGCGGCGCTCCTCGACGGGCACCTCCTCGTAGCGGTCGCCGACGCGGGCGATCAGCAGCTCGCAGTCGTCGTCCACCTTGTCGTCGCCGTCGGCACGGACGGTGTCGTCGCCGTCCCCGCACTCGATCTCGTCCACCTGGCCGTCGGCCGCGACGATGTTGTCGTCACCATCGCCGCCCCAGATGCGGTCCTGGCCGAGGCCACCCTCGATGCGATCGTCGCCGGCATCGCCGAAGAGCTGGTCGCGGCCGGACGCGCCGGTGATGCCGTCGTCGCCGCCGCCGCCGCGGATGACGTCCTCGTCGGCTCCGCCGTTCAGGGAGTCGCCGTCCGGACCGCCGGTGATGACGTCGTTGCCGAAGGCACCGTTGATGACGTTGGAGCCGCCCTGGCCGTCGAGCGCGTCGGCGCCCGGGCCGCCCTCCATGAAGTCACGGGCGTCGCCGCCGAGCAGCGTGTCGTCGGCGATGGAGCCGTCGATGGCGTCGACGGCCGCGCCGCCCTGCAGCGTGTCGGCCTCGAGCGTGCCGGCGAGGGTGTTCAGCCCCGAGAGGTCGGACGCCGGATCCTGGCCGGTGTCCGGGTCCTTGCCGAAGCGCCCCTCGCGCCGGATCACGATCTCGCAGTCGCGGGCCACGTCGTCGCCGCCGTCGGCGCGCACGACGTCGCGCCCGGGGCCGCAGCGCACCACATCGGGCTGGCCGTCGATGGAGACGATGTTGTCGTTGCCCGGGCCGCCCTCGATCAGGTCCTGGCCGAGACCGCCGTCGATGCGGTCGTTCCCCTCGCCGCCGAAGAGGTGATCACGGCCGGACGCTCCGCTGATGCCGTCGTCGCCGCCGCCGCCGAAGATGCGGTCGTCGTCGGCGCCGCCGTTCAGCGAGTCCACCTGGTCGCCGCCCTTGATGAGGTCGTTGCCCGATCCGCCGTCGATGATGTTCGACCCGCTCTCCCCGTCGAGCGAGTCGTTGCCGGCGTCGCCGGTGATGAAGTCGCGGTCGTTGCCGCCGCGAATGTCGTCGTCACCCGGCCCGCCGCTGATCGTGTCCACGCCTGCACCGCCGTCGAGGCGGTCGTCGCCGCCGCGGCCGGCGATCTGGTCGTCGCCGTCGAGACCGGCGATCAGGTCGTTGCCGTCGCCGCCCTGAAGGCTGTCGTTGCCCGCGGTCTGTGCAAGGGCCACGGCCGTGATCGACATCGTGAGCGCGATGAGCGCAAGGAAGAATGTGACTCTGCGAGACATGGTCTCCTGGGGAAGATCGGGAACGGACCAGCGAGGGGCTGGAGCGGAACACTCCACCCAAACGCGTCCTCAAACACACGAACGGGTTACATGATGCGGTGCCGAGCGCGGTAGGTTCCGCGCGTGCCCGGCATGTTCGTCACCGGCGGCTCCGGTTTCATTGGCGGAGCGCTCATCCGGAGACTCGTCTCCGCCGGCCACCGTGTACCCGCCCTGGCGCGTTCCGACACCTCGGCGGCGCGGGTGGCGGAACTGGGCGCCGAGCCCGTGCGCGGCGACCTCGACGACACCGATGCCATGCGCCGGGGAGCGGACGGCTGCGAGACGGCGTTCCACGCCGCGGCCGCCCTGGGCGAGTGGGGCCGGCGAGAGGACTTCGAGCGCGGCAACGTGCTCGGCACGCGCAACGCGCTCGAGGGATGCGCCGCCGCCGGCGTCCGTCGCTTCGTGCACGTGGGCACCGAGGCGGCGCTGCTGGCGGGGCAGCCGCTGGTGCAGGTGAACGAGGACGCGCCGCTGCGCCCGGACTCCTCAGCGCTCTACTCGTCCACGAAGGCGGAGGCCGAGCAGGCGGTGCGCGACGCCAGCCGCGACGGCTTCGAGACCGTGGTCGTCCGCCCGCGGCTGGTGTGGGGCCCCGGCGACACCACCATCCTGCCCTCGCTCGCCGAGGCCGTGCGCGGCGGGCGCTTCGCCTGGATCGGCGGCGGGCGCCACCTGACGGCCACGACGCATGTGGACAACGTGGTGGAGGGCCTGCTGCTGGCTGCCGAGCGCGGTCGCGCCGGAGCCGCCTACTTCGTGACGGACGGGGAGCCCGTCGCCTTCCGCGACTTCGTGACGGATCTCCTCGCCACCGCGGGAGTCGAGGCGCCCGCGCGAAACGCTCCGAAGCCCGTGGTTCGCGCCGTTGCCGCGGCGGGCGAGACGCTGTGGCGCGTGCTGCCGCTGCGCGGCGCCCCGCCCCTCACCCGGCTGGCCTACTGGCTGGCCGCGCTGGAGACCACCATCGACATCTCCCGGGCCCGCGAGGAGCTGGGCTACGCGCCGGTGAAGACCCGCGAGGAAGGGCTGGCGGAGCTCCGGGCGGCGGCGTGAGACGCCGGCCCGCTCAGCGGCCGCTGGAGCCGAAGCCGCCGGCGCCGCGCGCGGTTTCTTCGAGCGAAACGACCTCGACGACCTCGGGCGCCTCCACCCGCGCGATCACGAGCTGGGCGATGCGGTCGCCCGGCTCGATCTCGAATGGCTCGGCACGGTCGGTGTTGAGCAGCAGCACGCGCACCTCGCCCCTATAGCCCGCGTCGATCAGCCCGGGCGCGTTGACCAGCGCGATGCCGTGGCGCAGCGCCAGGCCGGAGCGGGGCAGCACGAGCCCCGCGTGCCCGTCCGCGATGGCCACGGCGATGCCGGTGCCCACAGACGCGCGCTCGCCCGGGCCGAGGGTGGCGGTCTCAGCCGCGAAGAGGTCGTAGCCGGCGTCGCCGTCGTGGGCGCGCAGCGGCGGGCTGGCCGCCTCGGACAGGCGGCTGAAGCGCAGCGTCACTCGCGCGGGCGGCCGTTGGCGCCGTTGACGGAGAAGCGCTCGAAGCGGGACGCGGCGCCCGCGGGCACAAGCGCGCGGACGCGTACGCCCTGGGCGGTGTCCTCGCGCTCCATCTCTCCGGCGAGGTCGTGCAGCTCGGACAGGCTGCCGCCGTCCTCGTAGGGCACGAGCAGGTCCAGGGGCCGGAGCGTGCGCAGGAAGCGAGCCTCGACGACTTCGCGCACGTCGTCGAGCCCCTCCCCGGTCTCGGCCGACACCTGCACGGCGCCGGGGTGGCGGAAGGACAGCGCGCGGCGCGTCTCGGCGTCGAGAAGGTCCACCTTGTTGAGCGCGAGCACCCGCGGCCGCTCGGCGGCGCCGATCTCGTGCAGCACGTCGTCCACCGCCGACAGCATCTCGGAGAGCTCCTCCTCGGCCACCGACGCGTCGGCCACGTGGACGATCAGGTCCGCCTCCAGGGCCTCCTCCAGCGTGGCCGCGAACGCCTCCACGAGCTGGTGGGGGAGCTTGCGGATGAAGCCGACGGTGTCCGTGAGCAGGTAGCTGCGGCCCGAGATCTCGAACGACCGCGTGGTGGGATCGAGCGTGTGGAAGAGCCGGTGCGCCACTCCCACCTCGGCTCCCGTGAGGGCATTGAGCAGCGACGACTTGCCCGCGTTCGTGTAGCCGGCGAGCGCGACGGTGGGCAGCTGGGCGCGCTCGCGCTCCCGCCGCATGACCGAGCGCGTGGCGCGCGTGCGGTCGAGCCGGCGCTTGAGCGCGGAGATGCGGTCACGCGCGAGGCGGCGGTCGGTCTCGATCTGCGTCTCACCCGGGCCCCTGGTGCCGATGCCCGGCGCGGCCGCGCTGGCGCCCAGGCGCTCAAGGTGCGTCCACAGGCCGCGCATCCGGGCGAGGTTGTACTCGAGCTGCGCCAGCTCGACCTGGAGCTTGCCCTCGGCCGAGTTGGCGTGGCCGGCGAAGATGTCGAGGATGATGGCCGTGCGGTCGATGACCGGCACTCCCACCTCCTGCTCGAGGTTGCGCTCCTGCCGGGGCAGCAGCTCGTCGTCGCACGCGATGAGGTTGGCGTCCGCCTCCTTCACTGCGCGCTTGAGCTCCGCGAGCTTGCCCTTGCCGAAGTAGCGGTCGGGGTCGGGGCGTGGCCGGCGCTGGCTGAGCTCGCCCGCCACGGCCACGCCGGCCGTGCGCAGCAGCTCGCGCAGCTCGGCAAGGTCCGGCTCGTCCGGACCGGCGGAGATGCACAGCGCCCGCTGGCGCGCGCGGCGGTTGCGAATGCCCTCGCCGTACCCCGCACGCGTCTCGCCGGTGCGACCGTGTCTTCCCCTTTCCATCACCTCCAGTCTAGGCGGGAACCCCGATAGGCTCCCGCCGATGAAGGTCTTCGTGACGGGTGGGACGGGGTTCATCGGCGGCCACGTGGTGCGTCTGCTGCGCGAGCGCGCGACGACGTCGCCTGCCTGGTGCGCAACCCGGCGAAGGCGGCGGCGCTCGATGAGCTCGGCGCCACGCTCGTGCAGGGCGACCTCGACGACACCGGCGCCATCCGGCGTGGCCTCGAGGGCTGCGACGCCGCCATCCACGGGGCGGCCATCTACAAGGTCGGGATCCCGAAGTCCGAGCGCGCGGCCATGCGCGCCGCCAACGTGGCCGGCACCGAGAACGTGCTCGACGCGTGCGTCGATGCGGGCGTGGGCCGCGTGGTCTACGTCTCGACCATCAACGTCTTCGGCAACACCAAGGGCCAGATCGTGGACGAGGGCCATCACCGCGACGAGTCGGAGGGCTTCCTCTCGGTCTACGACGAGACCAAGTTCCGCTCGCACGAGGTGGCGCTCGACCGCATCGCGAAGGGCGCGCCGATCGTGATCGTGCAGCCCGGCGGCGTGTACGGCCCGGGCGACCATTCGGAGGTCGGCAACATGATCGACCAGACCCGCAAGGGCAAGCTGCGGATGAAGGCGTTCCCCGAGCTGGGCTTCAACCTCGTGTTCGTGGAGGACGTGGCGGCCGGCGTGCTGCTCGCGCTCGACAAGGGCAAGGTGGGCGAGTCCTACGTGCTCGGGGGAGAGGTCTCGACCATGGGCGAGCTCATCGACCGCGTGGCCGAGATCGAGGGGCGCAGCGCTCCGCGGCTCACGCTGCCGGCCACGATGGCCAAGCTCTCCGCCCCGCTGGGCCCGGTCGTCGGCCCGCTCATGGGCTTCCCGCCCAACCTGCACGAGGCCATCAAGGCGGCGCACAACGTGACCTACTGGGCAAAGGACGACAAGGCCCGCAGCGAGCTGGGCTACGCGCCGCGCGACCTGGACACGGGCCTGCGCGACACCCTCACGGCGAGCTGACTAGGAACTGCCGCCCCCAGGGAGGGACGCCCGCCGCAGCGGGGGCAGCACGCCCTCCGGGCTGAAGCGCTCGGGCAGCGAGCGACCGGGCAGCACGATCACGCACTCGTCGGGGTCCCCGACCCAGCTCGCGTGGCCCACGGCGTAGCGGTGCGCGCAGAGCGCCGCACCCGCGGCGTCGATCTCCTCGATCCGGCGCGACCACAGCGCCTCCCCCTCCTCGTCGTCGTCGGTCACGTGATCATCCACGAGCTCCTGCACGCGCAGGTGCACGCCCATGGGGTGGCGGCGCGCTGGCACGCGGCGGCCCTGGAGCGCGCAGAAGATGCCGTCGAGGTTGGTCTCGAACACCGCGGCGTCGTGGTAGGCGCCCTCGTCCACCGGGCCGGAGCTGCCCTCGACGTCGGGCTCGTACACGCCGAGGTCGGAGAGGGCATCGAACAGCTCACGGCCCGCGTCGACCGGCCGGTGGGGCGCGATGCCGCGGCGCCGCAGGTCCGCATCGCAGGCGCGCCTGCCGGTCGTCCGGGGCGCGGCGATCGCCACGACGGCCTCGCCCAGCGCACGGATCTGCGCCACCACCTGCGCCACCCTGCCCGGCTCGAAGAAGGTGGCGCCCAGGCGGATCGGCGGCTCGGCCGCGCGCACCTCCTCCAGCGTGCAGAGGTGCTGGAACTCGGCCCCGACGGCGATGCCGCAATAGTGCACGCGCCTAGCCTCCCAGCGACCCGCGCAGGCGCTCGACCGCTTCGGTCAGCCGCTCGTCGGGGACGGTGAGGGAGATGCGGAAGAAGCCCTCGCCGTTGGGCCCGTACGCGCCCCCCGGCGAGACGACCACGCCGGACTCCTCGAGCACCAGCTCGCAGTAGGAGGCCGAGG
The DNA here is from genome assembly GCA_040901445.1 of Thermoleophilaceae bacterium. Taxonomy (GTDB): domain Bacteria; phylum Actinomycetota; class Thermoleophilia; order Solirubrobacterales; family Thermoleophilaceae; genus JBBDYQ01. The sequence goes on from JBBDYQ010000007.1 coordinate 117,729, forward strand.
TGTGGCCGTCGGGCACGGGCGCCCACACGTAGATCGTTCCCTTCGGCTTCGTGACGTCCACGCCGATCTCGCGCAGGGCGTCGCAGACAAGATCGCGGCGGCGGGCGTAGACCTCGCTCATCCGCCGGGGCTCCTGGTCCCCGTCGTCGAGCGCCGCAGCCGCTGCAAGTTGGACCGCCTCGAACATTCCGGAGTCGATGTTGGTCTTCAGCCGCCAGTAGGACTCGACGGCCTGGGCGTTTCCGACGATGGCCGCCGTCCGCCATCCCGTCATGGTGTAGCCCTTCGAGAGCGAGAACACCTCGACGCCCACGTCCTTGGCCCCGGGCGTCTGGAGGAAGCTGGGCGCCACGTAGCCGTCGAACGTGGTCTCCGTATAGGACGCGTCGTGCACCACGAGCACGTCGTGCTCCCGCGCGAAGGCCACCGCCTGCTCGAACAGTCCGTCGGGGGCGATCGCGCCGGTGGGGTTGTTCGGGTAGTTGAGGTAGAGCAGCCGGGCGCGCTCACGGTCGGGCTCGGAGATGGCCTGGAGGTCCGGAGCGAAGCCGCGCTCGGGCAGCAGCGGCATGAGCACGGGGTCGGCGCCCGCCAGCAGCGGACCGCCCGTGTACACCGGGTAGCCGGGGTCCGCGGCCAGCGCGGCGTCGCCTGGATCGAGGAATGCGAGATTGAGGTTGAAGATGCACTCCTTGGCCCCGAGCGCCGGCACGATCTCGGTTGCCGCGTCGAGGGTCACACCGAAGCGGCGCTCGTAGAAGCCCGCCATCGCCGCGCGGAACTCCGGGCGCCCGCGGTTGGAGGGGTACTGGTGAGTGCCCCCGTCGCGGGCGGCCGCCGCCAGCGCATCCACCACGAAACCTGGCGTCGGCGTATCCGGGTCGCCGATGCCGAGGCTGATCACGTCCACCCCCTGCTCCCTCTTCGCGGCGACCTTGCGCTCGAGCTCGGCGAACAGGTACGGCGGTATGCGCTCCAGGCGCCTACTGGGCTTCATGCAGCTCCTTCACGAATTCGGCGGCCAGCTCGCCCGCGTAAACGGGGCGCGCCCAGCCGGTCAGGGTCACGTGCAGGTCCTCCCCCACCTCGACCTCCAGGTCGCCGCCGTCGAGGTGGACGGTCACCGGGCTGTCAGCACCCTGCAGCACGGCGGCGATGGCCGCGCCGCTCGCCCCGGTGCCCGACGACATCGTCTCCCCAACCCCGCGCTCGAAGATCCGCGCGCTGATCTCACCGGCGGAGTCGCGGCGCCAGAACGACACGTTGGTGCGGTTGGGGAAGAGCGCGGTGTCGGACTCGATCGGGGCTCCGTAACGGGCCAGGTCCAGATCCCCCAGCCCCTCGTCGAGGCGGATGGCGCACTGCGGGTTGCCGATCTCGATCGAGGTGTAGGCGAACTCCCGGCCGGCCGAGGTGAGCGTGTCGTCGCGCAGGTGCCTGGCCCGCCCCATGTCCACGGTGCAGGTGTCGGGGCCGGTGATGCGGGGGCGGATCTCTCCGGCGGGGGTGCGTATGGAGAACACGTCCTGCCCGGTCCAGCCGCGGTGGCGCAGGTAGAGGATGGCCTCGCGGGCCCCGTTGCCCGAAAGCTCGGCCTCCGATCCGTCCGGGTTGAAGATGCGCAGGTCCGCCACGAAGCCGCGCTCCTCCGTCCTCGACAGCAGCAGGACGCCGTCGGACCCCACGCCGCTGTGAGGCGCGCAGATGCGGCGGATGCGCTCGGGCGTGAGCTCGACTGCAAGCGCGTCCTCCTCGAGGATCACGTAGTCGTTGCCAAGCGCGTTCCACTTCTCGAACCTCACGGCCGCGAAACCTAGATGATCGGACACCGCTGGACGTATGTTCGAGCCTCTCCCGCGCGTAACTCCCCGACTTCTGGCCCGCGGGCGCGTTCTTGCCGATGAACCCACGCCCCCTGAGTCAAGGAGTCTCCCCTGATGAAGAAGCTGACCATCGGTTGTGCGCTCGCCGCGTCGCTGGCCCTGCCGGGCATCGCCTCGGCCGCCGACCGCCACGAGGTGCGCGAGGCCGCGCGGGAATGCCGCGCAGACCGTGCGGCGATGGGCGCCGAGCAGTTCCGCGCCGAGCACCGCAGCCTCGGCCGCTGTATCCGGGCCACGATCCGGGCGGACCGCCGTGCCGACCGCGCCGCCCGCCGCCAGGCGGTGCGCGACTGCCGCGAGCAGGACCTGCGCGGGCGCGCGCTGGCGCGCTGCATCCGCGGTGAGGTGCGCGAGGCCGAGGCCGAGGAGCGCCAGGAGGCCCGCGCCGAGCGCAACGCCGCCCGCGAGTGCCGCGCCGAGCGCGAGGCCATGGGCGAGGACGCGTTCCGCGAGCAGTACGGCACCAACCGCAACAAGCGCAACGCGTTCGGCAAGTGCGTCTCGTCGAAGGTGGCCGAGGACGAGGAGAGCGACGGTTCCGAGCCCGAGGACGACGAGGGGCAGGATGCCCCCGCCGCGCAGGGCGAGGGCCGCGGGCGTCCGGACGGCGCCGGACGGCCGGATAACGCCGGCCGGCCCGCCTAACCGACCGCGCCCACACGGGAGCGAGAGGGGCCGCCATGCGCGGCCCCTCTTACTGTGCGGACTTGACCACCCATACGGTGGTCAACTCCGCACGGTCGATGGGTCAGGACGGTCGGGCGAGGATCTCGGCTGCGGCGTCGGCCGCATCATGGCCGGTCACGTCCAGCGTCACGGCGTTCGGCAGCTTGCGCATCCAGGTGAGCTGGCGGCGCGCGTACTGGCGCGTGCGGCGCTTCATCCCCTCCACGTCGCCGGCGAGCAGCTCCTCGAAGCCCAGCGCCTTGCGCGCGGTGTGCGATGCACCCGCCGCGTCTGCCGCCCGCACCTCCTCCACCGCGCCTGCCGCCACCATGGCGTCCACGCGGGCGTCGATGCGCGCGTAGAGCGCCTCGCGCGCCGTTGTGAGCCCGGCGAGCAGCGTGGGCACCCGGACGTCGGCGGTCCACAGCTGGGACTCGGCGGGATGCGGCTCCAGCTCCCCAAGCTCGTGCAGCTCCAGCGCCCGCACGATCCGGCTGCGATCGCCGGGGCCGATGCGCTCCGCCGCCCAGGGCGCGCGCTCGGTCAGCTGTGCGTGCAGCGCCTCCGGCCCGCGTTCCGCCATCGCCGCCTGCAACCGCTCGCGGAGCTCCGGCGGCGGCTTGGGTCGCAGGTCGAGCTCCGTCAGGGCCGCTCGCAGATACAGCCCGGTGCCGCCCACCACGATCGGCCGCCGCCCGGCCGCCAGGGCGGAGTCGACCTCCGCGTGCGCCAGGGGCATGAACTCGCCCACCGAGAACGTCTCGGTGATGGGCACGAAGCCCACCAACCGGTGCTCGAGCAGCGACTGCTCGGCCACCGTGGCGGCGCCCGTGAGCACCGGCATCCCCTCGTACACCTGCAGCGCGTCGGCGGAGATCGCCACCGCGTCCTCGCCGTGCTCGCGCAGGGCGCCCGCCAGGGCCAGGGCCACGCCTGTCTTGCCGACCCCGGTGGGGCCGAACAGCGCGAGGACCTGCGTCAAGCGACGCGGGCGAGGAGCTGCTCCTCGCCGGCGAGCGTCGTGCTCGTGGCGGCGGTGATCTCCACCTGGGTCAGCTCACCCGGCGCGGCCAGGCCGGTGAAGTTGACCGTCTTGTTGTGACGGGTGCGCCCGCGCAGCCTGGACGGGTCCGTGCGCGACGGGCCCTCCACGAGCACCTCCATCGTGCGTCCCACGAAACGCCGGGCGCGCTCGGTGGCGCGGCGCTGCACGAGCTCGACCAGCCGCGCCATGCGCTCGCGCTTGACCCGGTGTGGCAGCTGCCCGTCCAGGTCCACGGCGGTCGTGCCGCGGCGCGGGGAGAAGATGAACGTGAACGCCGAGTCGTAGCCCACCTCGTCCACCACCTCGAGCGTCTCCTCGAACTCGGCCTCGGTCTCGGTCGGGAAGCCCACGATGATGTCGGTGGTGAGCGCGCAGTCGGGCACGTGCTCGCGGATGAGCGCCACGCGGTCGAGATACCGATCGCGGTCGTAGGTGCGGCGCATGGCCTTGAGGATGCGGCTGGAGCCGGCTTGCAGCGGCAGGTGGATGTGCTCGCACAGACCGGGGAGCTCGGCATGCGCCCGGACCACGTCCTCCTTCATGTCCTTGGGGTGCGGGCTGGTGTAGCGGATGCGCTCGACGCCCTCGACGGCGTCCACCATCGCGAGCAGCTCCGCGAAGCTCGTCTTGGCGCCGGTGGGCAGGTCGCGCCCGTAGGAGTTCACGTTCTGGCCGAGCAGCGTGACCTCGCGCACGCCGTCGGCGGCCAGGCGCTCCACCTCGGCCACGAGCTCGGCCGCCGGGCGGCTGACCTCCCGCCCGCGCGTGGAGGGCACGATGCAGTACGAGCACACGCAGTTGCAGCCCACCGAGATCTGCACCCAGGCCTGGAACTCGCGCTCGCGCCTGGTGGGCAGGTGCCCGGTGAAGCCCTCGAACTCGAAGTAGCCCTGGGCCGTGAGGCTGTCGCTGGTGAGGAACTCGGCCAGCTTGGGGAACTGGCCCGGGCCGAACGCCACGTCCACGAACGGAAAGCGCTCGAACACCTCGTCCTTGAGCGACTGCGACCAGCAGCCGCCGATGCCAACCACCCGCTCGGGATTCTCGGACTTCAGGCGCTTGGCCTCGCCCAGATGCCCAACAAGCCGGTTGTCCGCCGACTCGCGGATCGAGCAGGTGTTGAAGAGGATGAGGTCCGCGGCGTCGCGGGCGGCCGCCTCCGCGTAGCCGAGCGACTCGAGCATGCCCTTCATGCGCTCGGAGTCGTGCTCGTTCATCTGGCACCCGAACGTGGTCAGGTGATACGTCTTGCCCACAGCCGCGAGGATAGCCCTACGCCTCGGCGCGGCAGCCATGCGGGTCGATGGCGAAGGGCAGCTCGGGAGCGTCCATCGCCCTGCGGACGGCATCGGCATCCTCGGCGTAGGCGAGCAGGAAGCCGCCCCCGCCGGCGCCCATCAGCATCACGGCCCGCGCCCCGGCGTCCAGGGCCCGCCGGCGCAGCGCGTCGATACCCGCCGTGACCGCCGCCGGCGAGCGGGCCCGCTTGTTCTCCCACTGGGCGTTCATGAGGTCGGCGCAGCGCGCCATGTCGCCGGCCTCCAGCGCCGACCGCGTCTCGAGAGCCAGCTCCTTCGTGCGGTGCACGGTGCGCTCCACCCCCGGATCGCCGCTGACCTGCTGCGCGAACAGCCCGGACGCCGAGCGCGTCTGGCCCGTGTAGAAGAGCAGGAAGCGGTCGCGCAGCTCGGCGAGCACCGCGTCGGGGAGGGCAAGGGGCTCCACCGTGACGGTGTCGTCGGGGTTGAAGCTGTAGGCGCAGATGCCGCCGTGGGCCGCCACGTACTGGTCCTGCTTGCCGATCGTGTTGCCGAGGATCTCGATCTCGAGCGCGCACGCGCGCTCGGCGAGCTCCGCGGGCGGCGTGACGGCGCGGCCGCCCGCCAGGTCGAGCGCCCGGAGCAGGCACACGGTGTAGGCGCCCGAGGACCCCAGGCCCGTGCCGGCCGGCACGTCGGCCACCGAGGCGATCTCCAGCGGCCGGCCGTTCCAGTGGTGCTGGAGCGCCGCGCGCAGGATCGGGTGCTCCACCTCGGCGGGGTCGTCCACCTCCTCCCAGGCGTTGTGCTTCAGCCGGAAGCGCTCCTGGAACGCCGCCGTGGTGAGCATGCAGACGTAGCGGTCGATGGCCGCCGAGACCACGAAGCCACCGTGCTCGCGGTAGTAGGAGGGGAGGTCGCTGCCGCCCCCGCCGAAGGAGACGCGCAGCGGCGCCCGGGTGACGATGACACGGTCGCTCACGGCGCCGGGCAGGCTACCGGGCGTAGTCGCTCGCCCGGCTCTCCCGGATGACCGTGACCTTGACCTGGCCCGGGTACTCGAGCTCCTTCTCCACGTCGCGCGCGATCCGGTGGGAGAGCAGCGTGGCGCCGTCGTCGTCGATGTCCTCCGGCCGCACGATCACGCGCACCTCACGGCCCGCGTGTATCGCGTAGACCTTCTCCACCCCGGGATGGCGCATGCCGATCTCCTCCAGCTCACGCAGGCGTGTGACGTACTTCTCCAGGGACTCGCCCCGCGCACCGGGCCGTGCTCCCGAGAGCGCGTCCGCCACCTGCACCACCACCGCCTCGACCGTCTGGAGCTCCACCTCGTTGTGGTGCGCCTCCATGGCGTGGGCCACGGCCTCCGGCTCCTTGTAGCGGCGAGCCAGCTTCCCGCCCACCAGCGCGTGAGGGCCCTCCGTCTCGTGCGAGACCGCCTTGCCGATGTCGTGCAGCAGCGCCGCCCGCCGGGCCGTCTTCACGCTCGCGCCCAGCTCGGCCGCGATCATGGCCGCGAGGTGCGCGCACTCCACGGAGTGGGCCAGCACGTTCTGGCCGTAGCTGGTGCGGTAGCGCAGCCGGCCCAGGAGCTTGGTGAGCTCGGGATGGAGCGCCCCCACGTTGGCCTCAAAACAGGCCTGCCCACCGACCTCGGCGATGTGGTTGTCGATCTCGGACTTCGCCTGGAAGTAGCACTCCTCGATGCGGGCCGGGTGGATGCGCCCGTCCTGGAGGAGCTTGTCGAGGGTGAGGCGGGCGATCTCGCGGCGGACGCCGTCGAACCCGCTCAGGACCACCGCCGAGGGTGTGTCGTCGATGATGAAGTCGATCCCGGTCAGGGTCTCGAGCGAGCGGATGTTGCGGCCCTCCCGCCCGATGATGCGGCCCTTCAGGTCGTCCGAGCGGAGCTCGACGACCGACACGGTGGTCTCGGCGGCGTGACCGCTCGCGATGCGCTGCATGACGGTCGTGAGGATGCTGCGCGCGCGCCGCTCGGCGTCGTGGCGGGCCTTCTCCTCCTCCTGGCGGATGAGCCGGGCCCGATCGTGGCGCAGGTCGTCCTCGAGCTCGCGCAGCAGGATCTGCTTGGCCTGGCCGGCGCTGAGCCCGGCGATGCGCTCGAGCTCTCGCAGCTGGCGGGCGTGCCCCACCTCGAGCTCCTCGGCCCGCTGCCCGAGGTGCTGCTCCCGTCGCTCGAGATCGCCGGCACGGGCGGCCAGGGACTCCTCCTGGCGCAGCACCCGCTCCTCGAGCCGGGCGATCTCGCCGCGGCGCTCCTCCAGCCCGCCGTGGCCCGCGGCCGGCGCCCCGCCGCGACCGCGGACTCCCACGACGACGATCGCCGCGGCGACCGCCGCCGCCACCAACGCCGCCAGCACGATCTCCATCGTCTTTCCTCTCCCCGCTCCGGCGCCGCTGCGCCGGGCGTTCGCTCGCTTGTCGAGCGGCGGGCTTCCTACCCGCGAGATCCGGAATGCCTCAGCTGTTGAGGCCGCCGGCCGCTACCACGCAGCGGCGCGACTGCGCTCGGGCGCTATGGACGCCTGTGTCTGCTCCTCTCGCGGCCGTCCATGGATCGTTGGGTGACGTGTTCGGATCCTCGTCATCGCCGGCTCGCGGCCGGCGCCTGGTTCATGTTCCTGGTGGCAATTCTCGGTCTCGCGGGCGCTCGCTGCCGCCGTGCCGACAGGGTAGCGCTGGGTGGGCGGGGGGTGCAAGGGTGCGGGCCGAGCGGTGGTTCTGCCGTCACGCCTTTCGGTAGACGTGAACGACTCTCCCCGCTGGGAATCTTGTCGGCCGACCGCCTAATCTCCGCGAAGTCCCGGATCACCCCCTGCGGCTCGTCATCCGGAGCCGCCCAGTCGAACTTCCCCGCTGCGTCCTCGACATACCCGTCAAGCGACGTGATCGCCGAATAGATCAGCCTGGCCATATCGATTCCATAGGATCAGCCGCGGAACGAGAGACCGCGCTCATCAAGCGCGGCGCGCAGGGTCGCCACCCCCGTCGGCCCATGCCATGCAGTTTCTTGAGCTCGGATTCGGAGACCTCGGCCAGCTGCGTCACGCTCCTGGAGCCCCCGGCTCGACGGATCAAAAGAGATCGCCTGGCAATGCGGTTCCGCGGAACCCTCTGGCTACCCGAAAGGGGTAGGCGAGGAAGCCACGAGCTCGAGCGGACGAAGAAGTTTCGCGACGTGGCCCGGACGGGGCAAGCCGCGATCGTAATCACACGCGCACCCGTCGGGCATGCAGTTCCGCGTAGACCGGGCGGCACGACTCGGCGACGGCGAGGTCGTGGTCGGAGAGGCCCGTCTGCCGCGGGCGCCGGGGCTCGAATCCCATGGAGGACCAGACGGCGGCGTACCAGTGCGGCGCCCAGACACCGTCGGACGCCCGCGGGCCCGGCGGCCAGGACAGCATCTTGTCGGTGAACGGGATGCCCAGCCACTCGCAGAGCCAGCGCAGGTGCGCCTCGGGCGCGCGCAGGAAGTCGCTCGCGTCGAGGATCGGCACCTCGGTGTCATGCTCGTCCCACAGCTTCAGCAGCCATCCCTGCTGGGGGAGCCCGATGTCGTCGGGCTCGCAATTCTCCCGGGCGCGCACGTAGGAGGCGACGACCTCGACCGGGTCTCTGATGAGCAACACGTTGCGGAAGCGCAACGTCCAGCGCAGGTCCATGTCGCGGGAGACGTGGTGCGCCATGTGCTTGGCGTAGTGGATGCGGCGGCCCGACGGCAGCGGCGCGCCGAGGTCGGCAACGGCCGTCGCGAGGTCGGTGGGCTGGGAGGCGATGACCGCATCGCGCGCCGGGTGGCCGATGCCGGTGCGGGCGAGGTAGGCGGCGTACAGCGGCTCGTCTACGACGACCGTGTCGCGGCGGTTCTCGAACGCGCGCATCATGGCCGTGGAGATGGTCCGCGGACCGGACCACATGGCCACGCGTATGACGTCGCTCATGGCGCAACGCGTGCGGTCACGTCCGCGTCGACGAGCTCGCGGTAGAGCGCCTGAAGGCGGTCGACCATCGGCCCGCGGCGACCGTCGCCAATCGTGCGCCCGTCCACGGACCGGACGGGCACGACGCCGGCGAACGTGCCGGTGACGAACGCCTCGCGGGCGGCGTAGACGTCGGTGAGGCTGAACGTGGTCTCGCGCGCCGGGATGCCGTTGGCGCGGCAGACCTCCAGCACGTTGGCGCGCGTGATCCCCGCGAGGCAGTAGCGCCCGTCGGAGGTCAGGACATGGGGCGCGTCGTCGGGGCCGGCGACGACGAAGAAGTGCGTCGAGTTGCACGTCGCCACGAAGCCATGTGGGTCGAGCATCAGCGCCTCGTCGGCGCCGGCGGTGTAGGCCTGGATGCAGGCGCTGATGTCGTTCAGCTTGGAGTGCGCGTTGAGCTTCGGGTCGAGCGTGTCCGGCGCGGCTCGACGCACGTGCGTCGTGAACAGCGTGATGCCCTCGGTCACGGTCGCCGGCAGCGGCTCCTTGTGCTCGGCGATGATCACGATTGTCGCGGGCCCGATCGTCACGCGCGGATCCTGGTACGGCGTGCGCTTGACGCCGCGGGTGACCATCAGCCGCACGTGCACGCCGTCGGTCATGTCGTTGGCCCGCAGCGTCGAGTAGATCGCCTCGGTCAGCTCGCGGCGGCTGCGACCGACATCGAGCATGATGGCCTTCGCGCCCTCGAACAGGCGGTCGAGATGGCGCTCGAGGAACGCCGGATGGCCCGCCCGCACGCGCAGCCCCTCCCAGACGCCGTCACCGAGGACGAAGCCCGCGTCGAACACCGACACGACCGCCCGCTCGCGCGGCACGAGCTCGCCGTTGACCCAGATGAGGATGCGTTCGTTGCGAGCGTCATCCTCGAAGTCGTGGGTGCCGTGCGCCATTGGCGCAAGAGCCTATGGAACGCCGGGGGCCGGCACGAACGCCGCGGTGCGACGCCCCGACGCGGGGCGGTTCCGCGGAACACCCCGCCCCTGGCTTCCCTGGCGCTACCGGTCCGAGGCGCGCTGGTCACTCACCCCGCGCATGCGCACGCACCGCCTCGTAGGCCAGCTCGGGCGCGTAGCCGCGGCGTACGAGCAGGCGCCAGGCACGATCGCGCTCGCGGTCGTCGGGCAGGCCGGCGCGGAAGCGCTCCGCGAGCAGCTCCACGGCGGCGGCCCGCTCGTCACCCGCGTCCTGTGCCGCGACGGCCGGCGCGACCAGCTCGGCCGCCACGCCGCGGCGCAGCAGGTCGCGCTCAATCCGCTCGCGCCCCCAGCGCTCGATCGAGCGCTTGTCCTCGGCGAAGCGCTGGGCGTAGCGGGCGTCGTCGACGTAGCCGGCCTCGCGCAGCTCCTCGATGGCCGCCTCGATGGCGTCCGGCTCGGCGCGCTTGCGCTCGAGGAAGGCCCGCAACTCGGCCTCCGTGCGGTCGCGCGAGGCCAGCGCCTTGTAGGCGAGGTCCACAGCACGCCGAAGCTCCTCCTCGAGCGCGCCGGCGCCCGCGACCGCTTCGCGTTCGGGTTCCATCCCGCCGCGGGCCGCCCGGCCCGCCTAGGCGGCCTTTTCCTCGGGCTGGCCGGTCCCGGACTCGGCCTCGCCGCCCTCCGCCTGAGCCTCAGGGGCGTCCACCACCGCAGCGACGGGCGCGCGGCCGGCCGGCTCCATGTCGAGCGCCTCGTAGATCTTGCGCTCGATCTCCTGCGCCACGGCCGGGTTCTCGCGCAGGTAGCCCTTGACGTTGTTGCGCCCCTGGCCCATGCGCTCGTCGCCGTAGGAGAAGAACGAGCCCGACTTCTGGACGATGTCGTGCTCGAGCCCGAGGTCGACGAGGCAGCCCTCCGACGAGATGCCGTGACCGAACTCGATGTCGAACTCGGCCTGGCGGAACGGCGCCGCCACCTTGTTCTTGACGACCTTGACCCGGACGCGGTTGCCGACGGCCTCGGTGCCCTCCTTGAGCGTCTCGATCCGGCGGATGTCGAGCCGCTGCGACGAGTAGAACTTGAGCGCCCGCCCGCCCGGCTGGGTCTCGGGCGAGTTGTGAACCACTACATGGTCGACGAGGTAGGTGTGGTTGTCCTCGATCTGTAGGTCGAAGCGATCGCGCTTTCGCGGGGTCGGCGGCTTGCGGTACTTGCGCAGCACCTTCATCGGAGTAGGCCGCAGGCCGGTCCGCGACTTGAGCCGCGTGCCGTTGAGGTGCGCATCGCTCGAATCGGGATGCCATGCGAATCGCCCGCGAAGGTCCGGGTGGAGCTTGTAGGCAAGCGAGGGGTGGACGTACGGCGCGATCTTCTCCTGGAACATGCGCGCCCGCTCGCCACTGAAGAGCAACTCTCGGTCCCGAACGGTCGGACGGCCCATGCCGAGCCGCTCGCAGTGAGCGGCAAGTCGCTCCTTGTCGTCTGCCGACAGCGAACTGCAGTAGATGACCGGCTTGCCGTGCCCCCAGCGCTTGTAGCTCCCGGAGAAGCTGCCGTCGTCGCAGTACCAGGCCGCGATGGCACGTTCATCGAGTTGTTCGATCAGCTCGTCGCTCACCGTCCTGCCGCCGGTCTTGGCGTAGACGGCCTCGTGCAGCCACGCGAGCTGGTTCATCGGGATCGTGTCGAACCCGATCCCGTTGCCGGTGGGGGCGATCTTGTTGGCAAACGGCGCCAGCATCTCGTGCTTCCATTCGAGGTATTCGCGCTGCTCTACGCCATGCCCGACGCGGAAGTGCGCGTTGTGATCGGAAGCGAAACGCAGCGATCCGTCTCCGAGCAGGCTGCCGAGCATCAGCTTGAGCTGATCCTCGTGCACGTCGTACTGCTTGACGGCGACGAGAACCTGCTCGCCCTCCTCGATCTCCTCCGCGGACTTCTCGCCCTCGGGAGTGAAGATCAGGTGGTTCGGCGTGCAGGCGAACTTGCGCTTGCCCGAGCCGCCGGCGGCCGCGACTTCGAACTGCAGCCAGTCGTCGGTCTCGCCGTTGTTGTAGTAGTCGACGATCCGCTTCGGCGCGATCACGCCCGTCCCAGGGTCCATCGACATGACCTCGACCGGCATGCGCTGGTTGACGATCTTGCCGATCTTCTCGGTGCTTCCATCCGCGAGGACGACGCGAGCGTCGTAATGGAAGCAGCCGAACATCACCCCGACCTTCTCGCGGATCTGGTTCGTGAACAGGCAGAGCGTGTTGGCGCGGTTGAGGTTGCCGGCCAGCTTGCGCATGGCCTGGCTCATCATGCGCGCCTGAAGGCCGACGGTCTGATCCCCCATCTGGCCCTCGAGCTCGGCCTTGGGGGTGAGCGCCGCCACCGAGTCGAGCGCCACCACATCGACCGCGCCGGAGCGCACCAGCAGGTCGGCGATCTCGAGCGCCTGCTCGCCGTGGTCGGGCTGGGAGACGAGCAGCTCGTCCACGTCCAGCCCGATGGCCTTGGCGTACATCGGGTCCATGGCGTGCTCGGCGTCGATGAACGCGCAGATGCCGCCGAGCTTCTGAGCCTCGGCGAGCATGTGGTAGACGAGCGTGGTCTTGCCCGAGGACTCAGGCCCGAAGATCTCGACGATCCGGCCGCGCGGGACGCCGCCCACGCCGAGCGCGATGTCGAGCGACAGCGCGCCCGTGGGGATGGCGGCGCAGCGCACGGCCGCCGCCTCGTCCCCCATCCGCATGATCGACCCCTTGCCGAACTGCCGCTCGATCTGGCTGAGCGCTCCGTTCAACGCCGAGTCGCGCGCCTTCGCGGCCTTCTCTTGTTCCTTGTCCATCGCTGAAGCTCCTGATCGTCGCCGGAATTCCACAAAGTAGAGGCGGGATCGGACGGGACTTCGCCCCCCGGCCGCGCTAGCGTGGGCGCGAAGGTGGGGCCCAGCCGACGCACCCGACTCGCGCGCATGCTCGCTGCGCTCGCCGCCGTCGGCGCGGCTGTGGCGATCGCGCTCGTGGCCGCAGACCGCCAATCCTCCTCCACCCTGGACGCGCCGGCCGGAGGCATTCCGGAGCCGCGCCCGGAGCTCGACATCGTCATCGACGAGCCCACGGGCGGACGCGAGCCGCGCGGCCTGGTGTGGGTGCTCTGCTGCGGCGCCTGGCGGTCGGCGGCGGCCCACGGCGTCGACCTCGCCAGCCGCGCCGATCGCCGCGGTCTCGCCTCGCTCGACTGGACGCGCCGCGGCTACCGCGTGGCCACCTTCGCCTCCACGGGCGGCGCCGCGGCGGTCGAGGAGTCACTCGCCGCCTTCGACCGGCTTCGCGAGGAGCATCCGGACCTGTCGATCTGCGCGTTCGGCGGTTCGGCCGCGGGCCACATGGCGCTCATGGTGGCCGCACAGCGCCCGGAGCTGAGCTGCGTGATCGCCCACAGCTCCCCCTCGTCGCTCGCCGACCTCCCGGACGAGGCCATCCCCGGCGTACTGCCCGAGCCGCCGCTGAGCCTGGCCCGTGACGCCTTCGGCGCGGCGCGCATGGACGAGCTCAGCCCTCTGCGCCGCGCCGGCGACATCGCCGCGTCCGTTCGCCTCGTGGCCTGCTCGGAGGACCGCATCGTGCCGGTCGCCCAGTCGCGCCGGCTGGCCCGCGCGCTGCGCCGCCGCGACGGCGACGCCGCCGTGGAGCTCGCCGTGCTGCCCGGTGAGAGCGTGCGGCTCGGACGCCGCGCCCCGCGCGGCAGCCGCGAGGTGATCCACCGCTGCTTCGTGTCCGAGCGCCGCATCGCGCGTGCTGAAGCTGCCACCGCCGAGTTCGTGGAGCGCGCGCTAGCGGAGGACTAGCCGCGCGAGCGGCTCGTAGCGGGCGCCGCGGGGGGAGAGCAGCGAGCGGTAGAGCACCACGTCCGCCGCGCTGAATGCCCCGGGCAGCTCGCCCGGCGCCTCGAGCGGGCCGGCCCGGCGGTCGCGCTTGACGCGCGCGAGCGTCACGTGCGGCCAGAACTTCCGCTTCTCCGGCCTGTGGAAGCGCGCCGCCGCCAGCGCACCCTCGGCGTCGGCCTGCAGCGCGGCACAGGCGCCGCCGGCGTCCTCGAGGTCGAGCGCGAACAGCCGCGGGCGGCGCGGCGGCAGCGCCCGCACGCCCGCCGGGCGCAGCTCCAGCGGCCCGCGGCCGCGCAGCGGCTCGAAAGCCGCTTCCGCGATCGCCTCGATCTCCTTCTCGGGGCGGTAGCCCAGGAACACGAGCGTCACGTGGAGCGCGCCCGGCGCCACCGGCCGGAGGTCGTCGCGGCCGGCGCAGAGCGAATCGCGCCAGGCGCCCAGCTCGTCTCGTACCGCCGCCGGCGGGTCCAGCGCCAGGAACAGGCGCGCCCGCGGCGAGCCCGGCCGCCGGCGCCCGGGGCGCTCAGATCGGGATGTCTTCTCCACGCAGCAGCCGGCGCAGCAGGTGCATGCCGACGGTGGTGGAACGGTCGCGCACCTCGGCGCGGTCGCCGGGCAGGCGGACGTCGCGCGCCAGCACGCCGCCGTCGGTGCGCTTGGTGCACCAGCACACGTAGCCGACCGGCTTCTGCTCGCTGCCCCCTCCCGGGCCGGCGACGCCGGTGATCGCGATCGCCGTGTCGGCGCCGAAGCGCGCCAGCGCGCCGTCGGCCATCGCCGACGCCACCTCGGGTGAGACGGCGCCGTGACGCTCGATGAGCGCGGGATCGACGCCGAGAAGCTCCGCCTTGGCCTCGTCCGAGTACGACACCACTCCCCCGGCCATGTAGTCCGAGGCGCCGATCATCTCGGTGAGCCGGGCGGCCATCAGCCCGCCGGTGCACGACTCCGCCACAGCCATCCGCCGGCCCGCGAGCAGCGCCGCCACCTGGTCGTCCACCAGCGATCCGTCGGTGGAGAAGAGCGTGTGCTCGTGGCGCTCCGCGATCAGCGCCGACAGCGCCCGCCACGGTTCCTCCGCCTTCGGCTCGTGGCGGACCACCACCTCCACCTCGCCGCGGCGCAGGCAGGTGGTGATCTCGAGCGCCTCGAGCTCCGGGATCTCGCGCTCGGCCACCCGCAGCGTCTCCGCGATCTCGGACTCGGGGATGCCGAACAGGCGCAGCATGTCCTGCTCGTACTCCGTGCGCCCCGCGATCGCCGCTCGAAACGGATCGCTCTCGACCGCCACGGGCCACATGGCGTGGAGCTCGCGCGGCGGCCCCGGCATGACGACCACGGTCGGGCCCGAACCGTCCAGCGGTGGCACCACGAGGCCGGGCGCGGTGCCGGCCGGATCGATGACCACGGCGCCCTCGGGGACCATCGCCTGCTTGCGGTTGGACTCGAGCACCGCCTCGGGGTCGAGGTGCTTCCAGCGCTTCATGAGCGGCGCGAGGATGCGCTCGATCTTCCCGAACAGCTCGTCGTCGTGGATGAGGGGGCGCCCGGCGAAGCGCGCCACCACCTCGATCGTGAGGTCGTCCGCGGTGGGGCCGAGACCGCCGCTCGTGACGATCAGGTCCACGCCCTGGTCCGCCATGAAGCGCAGCTGCGCCTGCACGTCCTCGGGGCGGTCGCCGCAGATCGTGATGTGGGCGAGCTCCACTCCGAGCTCGAGCAGCCGGTCCGACAGCCACGGGCCGTTGCGGTCGCGCACACGTCCGGTGAGGACCTCCGTGCCGGTGACGACGACTCCCGCCCGCGCGCTCACTGGCAGGGACGCTCGCCGCTCGGGATCTCGCGGGGCTCCCGGCCGGCGCGGAAGTCGAAGCCGAAGGGGCCCGCGCCCTCCAGGTCCAGCCGCTCGCCGTCCACCGTCACGGTGGCCGACGGGTTGCCGATGTTCAGCCGGATCCGGGGACCGCGGAAGGTACGCGCCTCGGCCAGCGCCGGCAGCTCGTTGCCCTCGTCGTCGGGCCCGCGGTCCCAGCACACGTAGATCGGGGCGGCGGGGCTGACCCGGACGCGAACCCGCTCGGGCTCCTCCTGCCGCTCCTCCTCGCCCTCCCGATCCTCCTCGCGCGCGGGCTCGCGCCGGCGCGGCTGCTCCTCGGGCTCCTGTGTGTCCGCCTGGCGGGCGCCCTCGCCCCCATCGCCCGGATCGTCCTCGTCACCTGTGAGCCCGAGGACGAGCAGGAAGGCGATCAGCGCCACGGCGAGCCCGGCGAACACCGCGCCGCGGCGGGGCGGTGGCGGCACGGGACGCCCGCCGCGCGGGTCCCGGCGGCGCTGCGGGCGGGGTGCAATCGGCTGCAGCTCCACCTCCTCGCGTGGCTCGTGCCGGGAGCGGTACTCCTCGAGCAGCCGGTGGGCGTCGAGCCCGAGGTACTGGGCGTAGGTGCGCAGGAACGACCGCACGAAGGTGCCGCCGTGCAGCAGCTCGAACTCCTCGTTCTCGAGCGCCCGCAGGTACTTGGCACGGATCTTCGTGGCCGTCTCGACATCGGTGATGTCGATCTTCTGGCGCATCCGCGCCTCCCTGAGCGTTTCCCCTATGCCAGGCACGGCGGCGCCTATTCAATCGGAACGCCGGTGCGGGCGGCCCGCCTACGCGAGATCGCGCGCCCAGCGCTTGGCCCAGGCGTCCACCGGCTGGAGCAGCTGGAGCAGCTCGCGCCCGCGCGTGGTGAGCGCGTAGCCCGCGTCGCCGCGCTCGGCCACGCCCGCCTCCACGAGCTCGCGCAGGCGCTGGAGTGGGCGCTACGCCCGGTCGTCCGTAGCCGCGGCGCCGACCGGCTCGTCCAGCGCGGCCAGCACGCGTGGCAGATCGCCCTCGGCCACGAGCACCTGGCGCGCTTTCGAGCCCTCGTAGCCCGAGATCACGCCGCGCCGCTCCATCATGTCGATGAGGCGGCCCGCGCGCGTGTAGCCCACGCGCAGGCGGCGCTGGAGCATCGAGGTGGAGGCCGTGCCCATCTGCACCACGGTCGAGATCGCCTCGGGCAGCAGGTCGTCCTCGTCCGGGTGGAAGTCGTCGGGACCGCCGTCGTCGTCGCGCTCCACCGCCTCGAGCAGCTCCTCGTGCAGCTCGGGCTCGCCCTGGCGGCGCCAGTGGTCGGTGAGCTTGAGGATCTCGTCCTCGGTGATGAACGCGCCCTGGATGCGCGCGGGACGCGACTCGGTGGCCGGCCGGAAGAGCATGTCGCCCTGGCCCAGGAGGGACTCCGCGCCGTTCTGGTCGAGGATCACGCGCGAGTCGGTCTGCGACGAGACCGCGAAGGCGATCCGCGCCGGCACGTTCGCCTTGATCATGCCGGTGATGATGTCCGCGCTCGGCCGCTGGGTGGCCAGCAGCAGGTGGATGCCCACGGCGCGGGACTTCTGCGCCAGCCGGATGATCGAGTCCTCCACCTCCCCCGGAGCCACCATCATCAGGTCGGCCAGCTCGTCGATCACGCAGAGGATGTAGGGCAGCGGCTTCTGGCCCTTGGCCGTGCGGATCTTGTTGAGCTCGACGATGTTGCGCGTGCGCGCGAGGCTCATGATCGAGTAGCGCTCCTCCATCTCCCTGATCAGGTTCTGGAGGGCGTTGGCGGCCAGCCGCGGGCTGGTGATGACGGGAGTGAGCAGGTGCGGGATCGACTCGTAGTGGTTGAGCTCCACCTGCTTGGGGTCCACCAGCACGAGCCGGACGTCGTTGGGCGTGGCGCGCATGAGGATCGAGCAGAGCATCCCGTTCACGCAGACCGACTTGCCCGAGCCGGTGGTGCCGGCCACCAGCAGGTGCGGCTGCTTGGCGATGTCGGTGCCGATGGCCCGGCCGGCGATGTCCTTGCCCAGCCACACCGTGAGCGGCGACCAGCCCTTGGGCGAGTCGAGGAAGACGTCTCCGAGCGTCACGTCCTGACGTACGCTGTTGGGCACCTCCACCCCCACGGCCTGCTTGCCGGGGATCGGGGCGAGGATGCGGACGTCGCGCGAGGCCAGGGCGTAGGCGAGGTCGTCCCTGAGGTTCGCGACCTTCGACATCTTGGTGCCGGGGGACAGCCGCAGCTCGTAACGGGTGACGTGCGGGCCGCTCACCGTGCCCACGAGCCGCGCCTCAACGCCGAAGTGCCCGAGCGCCTCCACGAGCTGGCCGCCCGTGCGCTGGCGGCCGGCCGGGTCGTCCTTGGGGCCGCTCTTGGCGCGCTTGAGCAGATTGGGGCGGGGCTGCGTGTATACGAAGTCGTCGGCCTCGGTGATCGAGCCCCGCAGGCGACCCTGCGGGGTCAGGTCGGCCGGGTCGATCTCCGCCGGCGCCTCGCCGGGCTCGGGATCGGCGGGCAGCTCGGCCTCCGGCTCGGACTCGGGCTCGTCGTAGTCCTCGAAGTCGGGCTCGGGCTCGTCGCCGGCCTCGACACCGTCGCCGAACAGGTCGGGATAGCGGCGCTCCGCGTCCAGCGCCGGTGCCTCCACGTGGGTGGCCCGGACGACCGGCTCCACCTCCGGGGGCGCGTCTTCGGGGACGGCCACCGTGACGGGCTCCTCCGCCTGTGGCCGCCTCGAGAGCACTGCCGCAAACTCGTGGGTGGACTGACGCATGCGCCGCTTGGTCTGCGCCACGCTCTCGTGCGTGGCGCGCGCGATGCCCGCCACCGAGGCGCCGGTCACGAGCAGCAGGCCGGTGAGCAGCAGGAACAGGAAGAGGATGTGCGTGCCCACGTCCTGGATCAGCGTCTTCGTGGTCCAGTAGAGCGCGTCGCCCGCGATTCCCGCCCGTTCCTCGGGGGTGCCCTCGCCCCCGAGGCCGAACGAGCCGGCTGCGAGCCCGAGCAGCAGCGCGAGGAAGAGGCACACGCCGCCGGAGCGGAACGGCCGCACCGCCGGGAGCACGGGGCGAAGCACGAGCACGGCCCCGATCCCGAACAGCGCGACGGGGACGAGGTAGGCCACCCCGCCGAAGAGCTCGCGCAGCCCATCGGCCGCCGCCTCCCCCACCTTGCCGCCCTCCCAGCCGAGGTAGAAGACGAAGGCGAGGAACGCCCCGAGCGCCACCAGCCCGAGCCCGATCAGGTCGAAGTGGCGCTGCTCCAGCACGGGCAGGCGCGGCAAAGCGAACGACGAGCGTCGCGCGCGGCGCTTGGGCTTCCGGCGGCTCTTGGCCATGCGCCGACCCTTTCGACACGCGAAGCCGCGACCCTGCCCCTGCCATGCCAAGGGGTCAGGTCATGCCCTGCACCGGGAGCTTCGCTCGAGTTCCGTTGCAGGGCATGACCTGACCCCCCGACCGTCTGCAGGACATGACCTGACGCCCTGGAGCATGAGCCCGGCCCTGGGCCGGCCCTTAAGGCACGCTTGAGGCGCCGCTCCTACCATCTCTGGCGTGAGCGGCAAGGCACGCGTGCTGGTCGTCGAGGACGACGCGGATATCGCCGAGGCGCTGCGGCGCTCGCTTCGCCTCGAGGGCTACGACGTGCGCCTCGCCGGCGACGGCGTGGCGGCGCTCGAGGAATCGTCCCTGTTCGAGCCCGACGCCGTGGTGCTCGACCTCGGCCTGCCCCGCCTCGACGGCGTCGAGGTGTGCCGCCGGCTGCGCGACGACGGCGGCGACGTGCCCATCCTCATGCTCACCGCCCGCGACGGCGTGGACGAGCGCGTGGAGGGGCTCGACTCGGGCGCGGACGACTACCTGGTGAAGCCGTTCGAGCGCCAGGAGCTGCTGGCCCGCCTGAGGGCGCTGCTGCGGCGCCGCCCCCCGCGCGGCAGCGGCTTCCTCGTGGTGGGTGACCTGCGCCTCAACCCCGACACGCGCGAGGCCTTCCGCGCGAACCGGGCCGTGGAGCTCACCCAGCGCGAGTTCGAGCTGCTGGAGTACCTGATGCGCAACGAGCGCCTCGTGGTCTCGCGCCAGGCGCTGCTCGACGACGTGTGGGGCTACCACCCCTTCGCCGAGACCAACACGATCGACGTGTTCGTGTCGAACCTGCGGCGCAAGCTCGAGGCAGGCGGCGAGCCGCGCGTGCTCCACACGGTGCGCGGGGCCGGCTACACCGTCCGGGCGGAGTAGATGGACAAGCTGCTGGCCAAGCTCGACCGGGTGCCCATCCGCTGGCGGCTGGCCCTCACCTCCGCGGGGCTCACCGCCGTGATCCTCGCGCTGTTCGCGCTCACCTTCGGCCTGTTGATCACCAACCAGCTGCGCAGCAGCTTCGACGAGAACCTGGAGGACACGGTCGAGAACCTGGGCGACAAGCTCCCTCAGACAGTGCGCGGCGAGCTGCCCTCCGACGTGTTCGAGCGCATCCTCACCGGCGACGCCGCCTTCCGGCTGCTCGCGCCCGACGGCACCGCTCTCGGTCCGGTGAACGCGCCGGATCTCGGGCCGCCGACCGATCGGATTCACGAATCCGGCGGCTACCGCGTGGCCACCGACCCCGTGCTCCTGGACGGTGGCCGGTTCCAGGCCCACTTCCTCCAGTACGGCGAGCCCGTCTCGCGCCTCCACGCCAACATCGCCCGGGTCCGGCTGCTGCTCGTGCTCGGCGTGCTCGGCGGCACCGCGCTCGCGCTGCTCGCAGGGCTGGCGGTGGCGCGGCGCGCGATGGCGCCGATCGCGGCGCTGACCAACGCCGCCAAGGGCGTGGCCCGCACCCGCGACCCCGGCGTGCGGCTGCCCAAGCCGGTGGCCGACGACGAGGTGGCCGACCTCGCGCGCACCCTCGAGCAGATGCTGATGGCGCTCGACCAGTCGCGCACCGAGACCGAGTCCGCGCTGGCGCGCCAGCGCGAGTTCGTGGCCGACGCGTCACACGAGCTGCGGACGCCGCTCACGAGCGTGCTCGCCAACCTCGAGCTGCTGGAGGCCGCGCTCGCGGGTGAGGACGCGGAGATCGCCTCCTCGGCGCTGCGCTCGTCGCGCCGCATGCGCCGGCTGGTGGCCGACCTGCTGCTGCTCGCCCGCGCCGACGCCGGCCGCCGGGCCCCGCGCCGGCTCACCGACCTCGCCGGCGTGGCGCGCGACGCCGCCGCCGAGGTGGCACCGCTGGCCGAGGAGCACGACCTCGAGCTCGACGTGGAGCCCGGCGCGGTCGTGGACGGCACACCCGACGACCTCCACCGCCTGGCGCTGAACCTGCTCGAGAACGCCGTGCGCCACACCCCGCCCGGCACCGCGGTCCGCGGCTCGGTGCGGCGCGACGGAGAGGCCGCCGTGCTCGTGGTCGAGGACGAGGGGCCGGGCATCCCGCCCGACCAGCGCCCGCGGGTGTTCGAGCGCTTCGTGCGCGGGCCGGGGGATGCGGGCCCGGGCGGCAGCGGGCTGGGCCTGGCGATCGTGCGAGCCGTCGCGGAGTCCCACGGCGGCGAGGTGGCGCTCGCGGACGGGCCGGGTGGCCGCGGCGCGCGCTTCACGGTGCGCCTGCCCGCATCCGACGCCAGCCCGTCCCAGGAGCCGTCGGGCGCAAGGGTGGCGGGGTGACCCCTCCCACGGGTAAAGCTGGCGTACCCCACTGCCGATCACCCCGCTCGGAGGAGGTAGTCCCGTGTCCCCCATCATCGTGTGCATCGTCGGGCTGGCGGCTGGCGCCGTCGGCGCGATCACATCGCTCCTGCTCGCCCGGCGCGCCCTGTCCACACAGCGCGCGCAGCTGGATGAGCTGCGAGGCCAGGCGCGCACGGACACGCTCACCGGGCTCGCCAACCGGCGCACCTGGGAGGAGGAGCTTCCCCGCGAGCTGGCCCGGGCACGTCGCAGCGGCCGCCCCGTGTCGATCGTGGTGGCCGACCTCGACGGCTTCAAGGCCGTCAACGACACCGAGGGCCACCAGGCGGGCGACCGCCTGCTCAAGACCGTTGCCGCGGCGTTCCGCGGCTGCCTCCGCGAGGTGGACGTCGTCGCCCGCTTCGGCGGCGACGAGTTCGGCTTCGTGCTGCCCGACTGCCGCGAGGGCGAGGCGCTCAAGGTGGCCGGGCGGCTGCGCAGGGCCGCCCCCGCCGGGGTCACCTGCTCCCTGGGCGTGGCAGGCTGGGACGGCGCCGAGCCCGCGAGCATGCTCTTCGAGCGCGCCGACCAGGCGCTCTACGACGCCAAGCACGCCGGCCGTAACCGCGTCGGGGCGTCAGGGCTCGAGCTGCGACCCGCCCCGTTCCCGCGGCCGTGGCGGGACGTCGGATTGCAAGACCTGACCCCAGCGCCGGTCTAGACCTCGACCACGACGGGCAGCACCATCGGCCGCCGGCGCAGGCGGTCGTAGACGAACGCCGCCACGTCGTCGTGCAGATGGGTCTGGAGCAGGTCGATCTCCCTGATCTCCTCCTCGGCGGAGCGCGCCAGCGAGTCCTCCACGGCCGTGCGGATCTCGTCGACCACGCCGTCCGCGTCGTCGATGAAGGGCACGCCGCGGAAGATGATCTCGGGCGGGGTGACCGACAGTCCGTCCTGCTCGGAGATCGTGGCCACCACGATGAAGATGCCGTCGGCCGACAGCATCCGGCGGTCGCGCAGCGCGACGTCCTCGATGTCCCCCACGTCGACGCCGTCCACGAAGATCATGCCCGCCTGCTCGCGCTCGCCGAAGCGCGCGCCCTTGGCATCGACCTCCAGCGGGCGGCCGTTCTCGCCGAGGTAGACGTCCTCGGGGTCGATGCCCACGGCCTCGGCCAGCTCCCCGTGCAGCCGCAGGCGCTTGAAGTCGCCGTGGACCGGGAACACGTGGCGCGGCTTGGTGAGGTTGAGCATCAGCTTGAGCTCCTCGGCGTAGCCGTGGCCCGAGGCGTGGATCGGGGCGTCTGCGGCGGTGATGACGTCCGCCCCGAGCCGGTAGATGCGGTCGATGGTCTCGTTCACCGCGCGCTCGTTGCCCGGGATCGGCGTGGCGGAGAAGACCACGGTGTCGCCCGCGTGCAGCGACACCTGCGGGTGGTCGCCGTGCGCCATCCGGCGCAGCGCCGAGAGCGGCTCCCCCTGGCTGCCGGTGGAGATGACCACGACCTTGTGGTCCGGGAAGCTCTCGATCTCCTTGGGTCCCACGAGCATGCCCTCCGGCACCTCGATGTGGCCGAGCTGGCGCCCGATGTTCACGTTCTTGCGCATCGAGCGCCCGACGAGGGCGACCTTGCGACCGAGCGCCTCCGCGGCGTCCACCACCTGCTGCACGCGGTGGATGTTCGACGCGAACGAGGTCACGATCACGCGCCCGTCGCAACGGGAGAAGGCGTGCTCGAGATGCGGCCCCACGCTGGACTCGGACACCGCGATCCCGGCGCGGTCGGAGTTGGTGGAGTCCCCGCACAGCAGCAGCAGCCCCTCGCGGCCGAGCTCGGCCAGGCGCGACACGTCCGCCGGGATGCCGTCCACCGGCGTCTGGTCGAACTTGTAGTCCCCGGTCATGAGCGTGGTGCCCAGCTCACAGGTGATCGCGTAGGCGAAGGCGTCCGGGATCGAGTGGGCCATCTTCACCGGCTCCACCGTGAAGGGGCCGGCCTCCACCTCGTCGCCGGGGCCGACCTCCTCCAGCGGCACGTCGCGCAGCTTGTGCTCGTCGAGCTTGGACCGGACCATCGCGATGGTGAGCGGCCCCCCGTAGATGGCCGGCACGGTGGTGGCGCCGATCTCGCGCAGCACGAACGGGAGCGCCCCCACATGATCCTCGTGACCGTGCGTGAGGAAGATCGCGTCGATGTCGGCGGCGCGCTCGCGCAGGTAGCTGAAGTCGGGCAGCACGAGGTCGATGCCGAGCTGGTCGGGCGTGGGGAACATCAGCCCCGTGTCCACCACGCAGATGCGGCCCTCGTACTCGAGGACCATCATGTTCTTGCCGATCTCGCCCAGCCCGCCGAGGGGGAGGACGCGCAGGGTGGAGCTCAAACCGTGCTCAGGAGGCCGTGGCGGTCGAGCATCGCGCGGATCTCGGCCCGCTCGTCGTCGGAGGCCTCGACCATCGGCAGGCGCAGCCCGCCCACCTCGTGGCCGAGCATGTTGAGCGCCGCCTTGACCGGGGTCGGGTTGGACGTGATCGTGAGCGCCTCATACACGTCGGCGAGCGACTCGTGGATCTCCCGCCGCCGCCCGGGCTCGTCGATCATCCGCCGCATCTCCTCCCCCACGAGGTGCGAGGCCACGAGGATCCCGCCCGTGCCCCCGGCGTCGAGCGTGGCGGCGAAGGTGTCGTCGTTGCCGGCCAGCAGGTCCATGCCCTCGATCGGCTCGATGTGCTCCATCCGCGCCTGCTTGACCGCGCTGATGTTGACGGTCTGGGCGAGCTCGCGCAGCAGGTCGTTGGGAATGTCCACCACGCAGCGGGAGGGGATGTTGTAGATCACCACCGGGCGGTCCGTGGCGCGGGCCACCGCCGTGAAATGGGCACGGATGCCCCGCTCGTTGGGCTTGTTGTAGTAGGGCGTGACCACGAGCACGGCATCCACGCCGGCCTCGGTGGCGCGCTCGGTGAGGTGGATCGAGTGGGCGGTGTCGTTGGTACCGGTGCCCGCGATGACGGGTGCCCCGCCCGCCTCCGCCACGGCCAGCTCCCAGAGGCGCCCCTTCTCGGCGTCGGACAGGGTGGGGCTCTCCCCGGTGGTGCCGGCCACGACGACCCCGTCCGAGCCGTGCTCGAGCAGGTGGTGGAGCAGGCGCACGAAGCCGTCCTCGTCGACGCGCCCCTGCGCGTCGAACGGGGTGACCATCGCTGTGAGGACGCCGCCGAGGGTCATTCGGCGACCGATTATCCCAGCCGGGCGTGCCGCCGGCTGCCCGGGGTCAGGATCCGAGCGGCTTGAACGGGTCCGGGTTGGCGTTGCGGCCCTCGGCCGGACGCTCGGCGTCGGGCGGCGCGGCGTCGGGCGCGCCGCTCTCCTCCCCACTCGCCGGCGCAGCAGGCGAACCCGGCTCGGCCCGCTCCTCCCCACCTTGCGGCGCAGCGGACGAACCCTGCTCGGCAGGAATGGGACGCCCATGTTGGTCGAACTGCTGAGGGGTCCGGTCAGGTCCCGCAGCGGAACTCGAGCCTGGCTCCCGATGCGGGACCTGACCGGACCCCACACCACCACCGCCACTACCACCACCAGACTGGCGCTCGTTGAACTGCTTCTGCGCCTCCTCGAGCTTCTGCTGCGCCTGCTCGGCCGCCTTCTTCGCCTTGTCCATGAAGCTCATGCGATCCTCCTCCGTGCTGGGGTTGCCCGGACGATATACCCCGGTCGGGCCGGGCCGTCCCCGGCGGCATGCATACTGTCTTGGGCTCATGGCGCAGCGTGCCGACTACAGCCATCGCAGCGCCGTGCAGAAGCTCGGCGTGAAGCCCGATCAGCGGATCGAGGTGGCGGGCGACGTGGGCCTCGGGCTCCGCAAGGAGGTCAAGGAATCCATCGGCCGTGGGCTCGTCAAGGCCGGCGAGCTCGACGGGGCCATCGTGCTGGTCGAGTCGCTGGAGGAGGCGGAGGAGATCCTCGACGCCTACCGCAGGCGGCTGCGCGACACCGGGTTCCTGTGGCTCATCACCCGCAAGCGCGGCCACGAGCGCTACGTCAACCAGATGCTGCTCGTGCCGCTGGCCAAGCGCCGCGGGCTGATCGACAACAAGACCAGCTCGATCGACGGCGGCCGCTCCGGCATCAGGTTCGTGGTGCCGCGCGCACTCCGCGGCTGACTGGCACTGCAAACCCTCGGCTGCCCGCGTCATCGGCCCGCTCGCGTGCGCAGCAGGCGTCGCGCACCTCTTCCTCGGCATCCTCGGTTTTCGCTGCCAGTAACCTGCCGCGCGTGCTCCGCCGGCTCGCGCTCCTCGCCCTGACACCGCTCCTGATGGTCCCCACCGGCTGCGGCGGCGACGATCCGCCGCCGTCCGGCCCGCCCCGGGAGCGCTTCGGGCCCGAGGCCGTCGAGGGCGTGTTCGCGGTGGAGACCATCCGGGCGCGGCTCGTGCCCGTCAGCGACCTGGTGGGTCTCGGCCGTCACGAGGAGGCCGCGGTGCATCTGCGCCACGCCCGGCGGCTCTGGTCCGAGGTCTCGGCCATGATCCGCCGAGGCGATCCCGTGCTCGAGCGCGAGGTCTCCGCCGCATTCGCCAGGGTCGAGTCCGCGATCGCCCGCGAGGGCACCTTCGACGCGGTGCGCGACGTCGTCTCCCCTCTCGGCGCCCAGCTCCTCGGCGGCGTCCGCGAGGAGCTGGTGGAGAAGGAGGCGCGGTTGGACCCGGGCGTCAACGCCGCGGTGCTCATCGGGCTGCTCGACCGCATGGAGGACGCTTACGCCACAGGCGACCGCCCCGCGCTTCAGCACGCGTTCGGCATCATCGATCGCTCCCAGTCGGTGGCGCGTGACATCGCCGGTGACCTGGGCCCACAGCGCGACGCGGTGATCGAGGGGCTCAAGGCGCTGCGCAAGGAGGCGTTTCCGGAAGGCATCGTCCTGCCCGACGAGCAGGCGCCGCTCGCCGAGATCGAGCGCCGCGCCGAGGACATCCGCGCCGCGCTGCGCGAGCGCTTCGACCTGGCGGGGTAGATCTCTCAACCGTCCTGCCCTGGGCCGCGCCGAGCAGCCTCAGGCAGGACAGCGGGGCTGAAACCGCGAGGGCCCGGGCGTCGTGGCCCGGCTAGAGCAGGTTTTCGAGCCCGATCACGGGCGAGTCCTCCAGATCGCCCACGCGGCGCACGGCCAGCAGCACCCCGGGCATGAACGACTCGCGGTCCACGGAGTCGTGGCGGATCGTGAGCGTCTGGCCCAGCCCGCCGAACACCACCTCCTGGTGCGCCACCAGCCCCGGCAGGCGGACGGAGTGGATGGGCTCGTGCACGTTGCCGCCGGCCTCGCGGATGAGCTCCGCCGTGCGCAGCGCGGTGCCCGAGGGCGCGTCGAGCTTGCGGTCGTGGTGCAGCTCCACGATCTCGCACTCGGGCATGTGCCTGGCGGCGAGCTTGGCGGCCTCCATCATGAGCACCGCGCCGATGGCGAAGTTGGGGCCGAAGAAGAGGTTGGCGTCTCCCACGCCCGCCAGCGAGGAGTAGTCCGTGCCCGTCGTGCCGGTCACGCAGTGCACCCCGGCCTCGAGGCAGGAACGGGCGTTCGCGAGCGCCGTCTCGGGCGTGGTGAACTCCACCACCACGTCGGCGTCGCCCAGCACGTCGGCGAGCGCCACGCCCAGCTGAGGGTCGGCGCGGCCGACGAGCGCCATGTCGTCGGCGCCCTCCACCGCGGTGCACACGGTGGCCCCCATGCGCCCGGCCGCGCCGGACACCGCGACGTTGATCACGCGGCGCGCGCGAGCTCGGGGTTCAAGGGTTCCACGGCCTTGCGGAAGACATCCTCGCTGGCCCCCACCGCCGCCGCCGACAGCCGCTCCGGGGCGAACAGCTCGCGCGCCAGCGCCGAGACGTGACCTGCGTCCACCGCGTCGATGCGGGCCAGGGTCTCGTCCAGCGTCAGCAGCGGAACCCCCATCAGCAGGGAGCTGCCCAGCCTGTTCATGCGCGCGAGGGTGGACTCCATGCCGAGCACGGTGCGCCCCTTGAGGTTCTCCTTGGCCCGCTCGAGCTCCTCCGCCGACACCGCCTCGCCCTGCAGGCGGTGCAGCTCCCCGGCGATGACGCTCATGGCCTCCGGCACGTTCTCCGGCCGCGTGCCCACGTACACGGCCACCTGGCCGGTGTCCACGTACTGGCTCGGGTAGGAGAAGACGGAGTAGGCCAGCCCGCGCTTCTCGCGCACCTCCTGGAACAGGCGCGAGGAGCTCGAGCCGCCGAGGATCGTGTCGAGCACGCGCAGCGCCCAGCGCCGCTCGTCGCCGCGCGCGAGGCCGCGGCCGCCCACGCACAGGTGGTACTGCTCGGTGTCCTTCTCGTGGAAGCAGACGCGCGGCCCGGCGTCCTCGGGGGCGGCCTCGAAGCCACCGGGATCGCCCGGCTCGGTCTCGCACGCCTCGCGCACGAGCTGCACGAGCCTGTCGTGGTCCACGCTGCCCGCGGCCGACACCACGAGGTTGCCCCCCACGTACCGCGCGTCGTGGTAGGCGGCGATCTCGGGCACCGGCACGTTGCCCACCACGTCGGCGGTGCCGATGATCGGGCGTCCCAGCGGGTGGTCGCCGAAGACGGCGCGCGCCAGCACGTCGTGCACCTTGTCCGAGGGCTCGTCCTCGTACATCGCGATCTCCTCGATCACCACCTGGCGCTCGGAGTCGATGTCCGGGTAGGACGGCCGCAGCACCATGTCGGCCATCACGTCGAACGCGCGCTCGAGATGGCGGTCGAGCATGCGCGAGTAGACCGATGTGGTCTCCCTGCCGGTGCCGGCGTTGATCTCGGCGCCCATGCCGTCGAAGAGCTCGTCGATCTCCGTCGAGGAGAACCGTTCCGTGCCCTTGAAAAGCAGATGCTCGAGGAAGTGGGAGAGGCCCGCCTGGGCGGGCGTCTCCGCACGCGACCCCGTCCGTATCCAGAGCCCGAGGGCGACCGAGCGGACCGAGGGCATCACCTCGGTCGCAACTCGGACCCCGGAATCGAGCTCTGTCAGACGGTGGCCGGGCACTGCCGAAGGGCGCTAGCGGCGGTCGCGGGAGTGACTGCCGCCGCCGTTGCCGCCGTCCCGGCCGCCACGGCCGCCGCGGCCGCCGCGATCGCGGTCACGGCCGCCCCCGCCCTCGCGGCGCGGGCCCTTGTCGCCCGTGCCCACGGCGGCGAGCTCCTGGGCCGACTTGCCCGAGACGTCCGGGTCGTCGGCCAGGCGCAGGCCGATGCGGCCGCGCTCGCGGTCCACCTCGACCACGCGCACCTCGATCTCGTCGCCGCGGTCGAGGACCTCCTCGACCGACTCGACGCGCTTGCCGGGCGACACGTTCGAGATGTGCAGCAGGCCATCGGTGCCCTTGGCGAGCTCGACGAACGCGCCGAACGTGGTGGTCTTGACGACCTTGCCGGTGAACTCGTCGCCGACCTCGACCTCCTTGGTCATCTGCGTGATGCGGTCGACCAGGGCGTCCGCCTTCTCGCCGGTGGCGGCGTACACGAGGATCTGACCGTCGTCCTGGACGTCGATCTGCGCCTCGAACTCGTCCGACAGGGCGCGGATGGTCTCGCCGCCCTTGCCGATGACCATGCCGATCTTCTCCGTGTCGATCTGCACCGACGTGATGCGCGGCGCGAACGGGGAGAGCTCGGCGGCGGGCTCGGAGATGACCTCGCCCATCTTGGAGAGGATGAACTCGCGCCCGGCCTTGGCCTGCGTCAGGGCGTCGGTGAGGATCTCGAACGTGACGCCCGAGATCTTGATGTCCATCTGCAGGGCCGTGATGCCCTCGGAGGTCCCGGCCACCTTGAAGTCCATGTCGCCGAGGTGGTCCTCCACGCCGGCGATGTCGGACAGCACGATGTAGTCGTCGCCCTCCTTGATGAGGCCCATCGCGATGCCGGCCACGGGGCGCCGGATGGGCACGCCAGCCTGCATCAGCGAGAGGCTGGAGCCGCACACCGACGCCATCGACGACGAGCCGTTGGACTCGAGGATGTCGGACACGACGCGGATCGTGTACGGGAAGTCCTCCTGCGACGGGATCATCGGCACGAGCGCCCGCTCGGCGAGCGCGCCGTGGCCGATGTCGCGGCGCTTGGGCCCGCGCATGAAGCCGGCCTCCCCGACGCAGAACGGCGGGAAGTTGTAGTGGTGGAAGTAGCGCTTGGTGGTCTCCAGCCCGAGCGTGTCGAGCCGCATCTCCTCGCGCGTGGTGCCGAGCGCGGCCACCGAGAACGCCTGGGTCTGGCCGCGCGTGAAGAGCGCGGAGCCGTGCGTGCGGGGGGCGATGCCCACCTCGACGTCGATCGGCCTGATCTCCTCGGCGCTGCGGCCGTCCGGGCGCTTCTTCTGGACGGCGATGCGCTCGCGGATGAGCTGCTTCTCGAGCTTGTCGAACGCCATCTGCACCTGCTCGCGGCGCGCCTTGGCGGCGTCCGGGTCGGACTCGTCGGCCGGGGCAAGCGCCTCGAGCGTCTCCTCCTCGACCTTCTTGGTGGCGTCCTGGCGCTCGAGCTTGTCCTCCACCTGGGTGGCGGCCTCGAGCGCAGACCCGAAGCGGTCCTTGACCTCGGAGGCCACGGACTCGTCGACGACCGGGACCTCGACCTCGACCTTGTCCTTGCCGGCCTTCTCGCGCAGCTCGTTCTGCGCCGCGCACAGCTTCTTGATCTCGCCGTGCGCGATGTCGAGGGCGTCGAGGATCTCCGCCTCGGTGACCTCGTTGGCGCCGGCCTCGACCATGAGGATGGCCTCGTCGGTGCCTGCCACGACCAGGTCGAGGGGGCTCTCCAGCAGCCACTCCTCGTCGGGGTTGACCACGAAGCCGCGGTCCTCGTCCATGCCGATGCGCACGGCGCCGACGGGCACCGGGAACGGGATGTCGGACACCTGCAGCGCGGCGGATGTGCCGTTCATGGCCAGGATGTCGTAGGGGTGGACGTGGTCGACCGACATCGGGATGGCCACCAGCTGGGTCTCGCGCCGCCAGCCCTTGGGGAAGAGCGGGCGCAGCGGCCGGTCGATCATGCGCGCGGTGAGGGTGCCCTTCTCGCCGGCACGGCCCTCGCGCTTGAAGAAGCTCCCGGGGATCTTGCCCGCGGCGTACATGCGCTCCTCGATGTCCACGGTGAGCGGGAGGAAATCGATGTCCCTCAGGTTCCCGGCCGTTGCGGTGGCCAGGACCATCGTGTCGCCTGTGGAGACGACGACCGCGCCGCTGGCCTGCTTGGCCAGCTTGCCGGTCTCGAACGTGATCTCGGTCCCGCCGATCTCGACGGAGACGCGGTGCACGTTGCTATTCATCTGTGTTCCTTTCGGCCGCCTCCGGTTGGCGGCTATGGCTATTGATCTCTCGGTAAGAGTCCGGAGGATGCTAGCAGCGGCTTTCTGAGCGGAGAGTGCGGCGGCCGCGGCCCGTCGAGCGAGGCCGCCCGAGGGCCACCGTCCTGCTTTGGGGGTGGCGGCTTCAGGCGGATACGACCCCCAGCGCAGGACGCTGACTGCTTCGCTGGTCCCGCTCGGCGCCTCGGCCGCCTCAGCGGCGCCGCGCACGCCTCCGCTCAGCCGGGGGGGCGAAGGGCACGTACTCGCGAGCGGCAACGGCCGACCGTCAGACCGCCATGCGATCCTGCTGATCGTCCGCCTCGGGGACGGCGAAGTACGTGCGCTGGGTCAGGCGGCGGCCGAGCGCCTCCATCTGCTGATCCGCTTCCTCGAGCGCGGCCACCAGATGCGGCTCTGCCCCGTCTCGCGACAGCGCCTTGGCGGCGCGGGCGGTGCGCCTGCGGGCGTCGGAGATGTGAAGCAGCGCGCGCTCGATCTCGTTGAAATGGGCTTCGTTCACCGGTCTGAATCCTTCCTGGGCAGGTGGGTCGATCCTAGACGCCGATCCCGACGGCACAGTCCGTTCGCAACGTCCTGTCCCGGTTAAGGCCGCTCGCTGCGGCTTTCAGCCCCCAGCCGCGCCAGCAGCGCCGCGTCGGGCACGCCGCGGAAGGGCTCGCCGTCCACGAACAGCGTCGGGGTGCTCACCACGCCCGCGCGGATGCCGGAGCGGAAGTCGCGCTCCACGCGCCCGGCCACGGCGTCGGAGCGGCGGTCGGCCTCGAAGCGGTCCAGGTCCAGGCCCAGGCGCTCGACCCGCTGCCACAGGTGGGGGTCGTCGAGGTGGCCCTGGTCCGCATAGAGCGAGTCGTGCATCTCCCAGAAGCGGCCCTGCAGGGCGGCCGCCTCCGCGGCGGCCGCCAGCACACGGGCGCGGGGATGCTTGGAGACCACGGGGAAGTGGCGGAAGACCCGCCGCACGCCCGCCCCGGCCAGCAGCGCGTCGGTGCGCGCGCAGAACGGGCACTCGTAGTCGCCGTACTCGACGACCAGCGGGCCGGCATCGCCGCGGACATGGTCGAGCTCGTCGGGGGCCGGCGGCCCCGAGCTCGTGAGGTCAGGCGACTCGGGCCTCGTCGAGCGCGTCAAAGATGAGGTTCGCCCCCGGAATCTCGAGCGGCGACGGCGAGCGGTGGGACCACTGCACGACGCCGTCGGGCCCGATCATCACCAGCGCCCGTGCGGCCACGCCGTAGTCCTCGACATAGACGCCGAAGCGCTTGGCAACCTCGCCCTTGGGGTGGAAGTCCGACAGCAGCGGGAAGGTGATGCCGAGATGGGCCCGGAACGCCTTGTGCACCCACGAGGAGTCCACCGAGATGCCATACAGCGCCACCCCGCGCGACTCGAGCTCGCCCAGGACCTCCTGGTAGACGTTGAGCTGGTCCGTGCAGACGGGGCTGAAGTCCTGCGGGTAGAAGACGAGGACCGTGGTGGCGCCCGCGAGGTCCGCCGACGAGACCTCGTTGCCGTCCTGGTCCGGCAGCGTGAAGTCCGGCGCCGGAGTGCCGGGCTCGATCATCGGCGCAGGCCGAGCTCCGCGATGAGCGAGCGGTAGCGGTCCAGGTCCTTCCTCTGGAGGTACTGGAGGAACCGCCGGCGCTGGCCGACCAGCATGAGCAGCCCGCGACGGCTGTAGTGGTCCTTCTTGTGGTCGCGGAGATGCTCGGTGAGGTGGTTGATCCGCTCGGTGAGCAGGGCGATCTGGACCTCGGTCGAGCCGGTGTCCCTGTCGTCCCTGCCGAAGCGCTGGACGATCTCCTGCTTCTTCTCCGCGGTGACGCTCATCGGCCGGGAACCGTAGCAGCTGTGATCTCGCGCGCCCGGGCCACATCTCGCCCCATCTGGTCCACCAGGAGGTCCACGGACTCGAAGCGGCGCTCGCCCCGCATCCGCTCCACGAACGCCACCCGCAGGGTCTGTCCGTAGAGGTCGCCGGAGAAGTCCAGCAGGTAGGCCTCGACCAGCAGGCCGCGCCCCGTCTCGAACATCGGGCGCACCCCCACGTTCACGGCCGCGGGATGGCCGTGGGCCCAGGCCGCATACACGCCGTGCCCCGGCACCACAAGGCGGTCGTCCGGGACGATGTTGGCGGTGGGGAAGCCCAGCTCGCGCCCGCGCTTGTCGCCTTCCGCCACCTCGCCCTCGAGCAGGAACGGCCCGCCGAGGAAGTCCGCGGCGTTGCGGACGGCGCCCGCCGCCACGAGGCCGCGGATGTGGCTGGAGGAGACCGTCTCCCCCGCCGCCTCCACGAGCGGCACGACACGGGTGTCGAAGGCGTCCTGCGCGCGCAGCAGCTCGGCGTCGCCCTTGGCCCTGTGGCCGAAGCGGAAGTTCTCCCCCACCGACACGTGCGTGGCCCGCAGGGAGTCCACGAGCACGTGCTGGACGAACTCCTCGGCCGAGCGTGATGCGAAGTCGCGGTCGAACGGGATCACCACGAGCTCCTGCACGTCGAGCCCGGCGATCAGGTCGCGCTTGATCGGGAAGGAGGCGAGCAGCTTGGGTGGCTGGTGGTCGGGACTCACCACCTGCTGGGGGTGGGGGTCGAAGGTGAGGACGGTGTCGCAGCCGCGGATGACCTCCCGGTGGCCCAGATGCACGCCGTCGAAGGTGCCCACGGCCACCCGCCGTGGCCGCGGCTCCGCCTCGGCGAGCGGCGTGACCTTCACGGCGCCAGCACGACCGTGGGCTTGAGCTGGTCGCCGCGCGGCTCCGCGATCGCCACGAGCCGCTCGCCGTGCGTGAGCCGGACGAAGGCGAAGCCGTTCACGGCGCCCAGGGCGGCCACGGCCACGCCGTGCGAGACGCGCTCCGCGTCGCCCGCGTCGAGCGGGTGCTCGGGTAGGAACGCCAGCGCCTGGGCCAGCGGCACTATCCGCTCCTCATGGGCGTCCTCGAGCCGGAACGGGCCGATGGCGGTGCGCTCGAGCTCGTCGCAGTAGGCGTCGCCCAGATCCGCCACGAGCTGGCGGATGTAGGTGCCGGCCGAGCACTCCACCTCCAGCCCGGCGCGGTCGTCCTCGCGCCACAGCAGCTCGAAGCGGTGGACGACCACAGGCCGCGCCTCCCCCTCCACCGCCTCCCCGCGGCGGGCCTTCTCATACAGCCGCTCGCCCCCCACCTTCACGGCCGAGTACGCGGGCGGACGCTGCATGAGCGCTCCGGTGGGCAGCACGAGCTCGGCCGGCACGCGGCCGGTGTGCTCCAGCGTGCCGTCGCGGTCACCGGTGTCGGAGCGCCAGCCCAGCCGCGCCACCGCGCGGTAGGCCTTGGGCAGCGCCATCAGGAAGCGCTGCACGCGGGTGGCCCGCGCGACCAGCACGAGCAGCAGCCCGGTGGCGAACGGGTCCAGCGTGCCGGCGTGCCCCACCTTCACGCCCTTGCCGAGCCGGCGCCGCACCTGCGCCACCACGTCGTGGGACGTGATGCCGGCGGGCTTCGGGTAGAGGATGACCCCGGCGTTCATGCGCCGGAGATTACTTCCGCGGGCCATCCTGGCCCGCGTCCTGATGACGACTCGGCCTCCGGCCTCGCGTGACCGGCCCGGCTTCGCCGGCCCTCCTCTCAATCGCCGGAGACCTCGAAGTCCTTCTCGTTGCGGCTGTCGAAGCCCGTCGGGCTCTTGGCGGTCATCACGAGGCGGTAGTCGCCGGCGGGCGGGAGCGGCCAGGGGATCACGTGCGTGCCGCGCGAGAGGGCGAGGTTGTGGCTGCGGATGGCCCGGTCGCCGCGAAACAATGTGAGCCGGCCACTGCCGCGCTTGGAGGTCCAGACGCGCACCGTCAGGCGGTCGTCGCGCGTGGAGGTGCGCAGCCGCCCGATGCGCACGGGCCGTTTCTCGTAGGCCGCGAAGCTGGTCTCGAGCGAGCAGAAGACGTCGTCGGCCGTGCGCTCGCACAGCCGGCCCAGGAAGGTGGTGAACAGGCGGTGGTAGTGAAGGCTGGACTCGCGGCCGTCGTCGGTGCCCGCGCGGCGGTAGTAGAGCGACCAGGCGCCGGTGTCGAACTCGCGCATCGTGCTGCGCGCCCGGCTGAGCCCGGCCTCGAGCAGGTCGCGCCCCTCCCCCGTGATCTCCGCGTAGTCGTGGAGCCCCACCAGCGCCTGCGCGAAGCCGTTGCCCACGAGCAGCGTCGGGGCCTGGCTGTAGAGCAGGAAGTGCGGCCCCTCGCCGTGCTCGGACACCTGCACGCCGTTGGGCGGCTCGTCGCGCATCAGGTCGAGCATCGGGCGCGTGGCCTCGAGGTAGCGCTGGTCGCCCGTCGCCTTCCAGAGCCGCGCGAGCGCCTGCAGGCCGGTGGCCTGCGCCATTCCCGACACCCACCCCGGGCCGCCGCCCGAGAACGGGAAGTAGTACTCCAGCGCGAGGTCGCCGCCACGGCTGACCGAGAGGTTGAGCAGATCGTCGGCGAGCGTGCGCGCCTCCTCCACCTCCACCCGCCTGCCGGTGAGCAGGGCGTTGAGGTGGCCGAAGTTGGCGAGTGCCTGCAGCTGCCAGCCCTGGCCCGAGTAGAACTGGAAGATCACCCGCGAGCCTTCGAACATCACGCGGTCGCCCGACCTGGGCACGCTCTTGCGCGCCGCCCAGAACCACTCCCAGTTGCGGCGCAGGATCAGGAACGTCGGCCGCAGGCGCCCGTCCAGGCGCCGCTCGTCGGCCAGGTCCCGCACGTTGTCCAGCGCGCCGTCCAGCGCCGCCTTCGGCCCGCCCTCCAGCCGCCGCAGCGCGCTGCGCACCCGGCGGTAGACCGCGTGGTACTCGCGGTGCTCGGACTCGCTGATGCGGCCGCGCTCGAGGTCTGTGTCAAGCGTCTCCCCGAGCGTCGGGCCGTCGGCTTGCGCCGCCGCGGGGGCGGCGAACGCGACCAGCGCGATCAGCAGCAGCGCGGCGCGGCGCACCCCTAGCGACCCCCGAGGAAGCGAACGAAGATGTCCGCCACGCCGGGTGCGCTCTGGGAGCCGGCGACACCGGCGGCGCTGGTCCAGCCGATGTAGTTGGCCTTGTTGGAGATGGCCGGAGTACCCACGGGGGCCGGCCACGGCTGGCCCGTGCCACGGTCCTCGTTCGTGCGGCTCTCACGCGAGACCGCGCCTGTCTTGCGCCCGCGCGGGAAGTTCCAGTAGAAGACGTCGGGCTGGGTCCCGTTCGGGTCGGTCGTGCGGGCCTTGATGCCCCTCGACTCACGCAGGTTCGTGGCCTCGGACACGAACACGACGTTCTCCCCGGCACCGCTCATGGCGGGGCTGTGCGAGTCACCGTTGCCCTGGGCGCGCACCGGATAGGAGTAGCTCACCATCTGCATCCGGTCACGCGTGGGCGCGCGGCGCGAGATCGTACGCCGGAAGACGTCGCGCGTGCGGCCGTTGCGGTCCCCGGACACGCCGCGGCACGTGCGGGTGCAGAGGCTGGTGGCGGTGGAGTCGAAGGCGACGTAGTAGCCGTTGTCGTCGGCCGAGGGGTTGGCGCTGGTCCCGTTGCCCCGCCTGCCGCTGCGGCTGGCGCTCACCAGCAGCTCGCGGCCACGGCGGCTCAGCTGCTTGATGCGGCGGCCGGAGCGCGTGCGCCGGGTCACGCGCTCGAAGCGGCGGTGGTAGACCTGGCTCCCGCGCTCGTACGCCACGCCCTTGCCGTTGGTCTGCTGGTCGGGGTTGCCCCCCCTGCCGATGCTGAGCGTCACGTTGCGCTTCAGGTCGCGCGCGTACACGCGCCCGCGCGACTCGAAGGTCACGGTCTCGCACCTGCCGTCGACCACGCCGTTGTGGGCGTCGCGGCGCCCAGGGCTCACCAGCGTGGTGCGGTTGCCCCGGCGCACGTACACGTCCCAGTCGGGCGAGGTGTCGCGGCGGTCGAGGTTCGTCGCCCGCGACTCGAAGACCACGCAGCGCGAGGGCCGGCGCGTATCCCCGCCCAGGGACGGGTTGCGCGACTCGCCGTTGGCCTCGGCGCCGCTCCTGCCGGTCCTGGCCGAGAGGCGCTCCACCCGGCCGTCCAGCTTGCCCAGCCGGGAGCCGCGATGCACGACGAACACGTCGCTCACGCCGTTGGTGTCGCCGGGCACGAGGTTCGACGCGAGCGAGTCGAACGCCATCTTGCGGGCCTTGCGCTCGTCGCCGGAGAAGGTCAGGTTGTCCGACGACGCGTTCGCGGGCGCCCCGTTCTCGGGCGGCGGACTGGCGACGCGGGTGGTGCGCTCGGTGGCGGTGATCGCGAGGGCGCTGCCGCCGCCCGCGATCGTGGCGGCCAAGGCCAATGTTGCGCTGCGGGCGAGTCCGGTGCGCATGGAAAGGCTCCCTTCGGGGACGAGTTCGTGTGACTCATAACACCCTAAGGGGTATTTCGATGCGCGGCTGGGGTATTAGACCTGCTCGCCGATCTCGGCGCGCAGGCGCTCCACCAGGTCCACGATCGAGAGCTCGGTGGAGAAGCCGGCCGCCTGGCGGTGCCCGCCGCCGCCGTGGCCGCGGGCGATGCGCGACACGTCCACCTGCTCGTCGGCGGCGCGCAGGCTGACCTTGCTCACGCCCACCCGGTCCTCGGCCAGCAGCTCGCGCACGAGCACCGCCACCTTGGTGCCCTCGACGGAGCGGAGGTGGTCCACGATCCCCTCGGAATCCGACTCCACGGCGCCGCTGGCGGCGTAGTCGTCCTTCGTGAGGTTCGTGAGGGTGATGGCGCCGCCGTCGTGGCGGCCGACGCGGGCGAGCGCGCGGGCGAGCAGCCGCAGGCGCCCGTAGGGCATGTTCTCGTAGATCTGGCGGGCGACCGCGTGCGGTTCCGCGCCGGCCTCGATGAGCTCGGCCGCCATGCGGTGGGCCTTGGCCGAGGTGTTCGTGTACTGGAACTTGCCCGTGTCGGTGACCAGGCCGATGTAGAGCGACTCGGCCATTCGCTGCGTGAGCTCCACACCGAGCTCGTGCGCGAGCTCCCAGACGATCTCCGCCGTGCACGAAGCGTGCGGGACCACCAGGTTGACGGTCCCGAAGCGGGTGTTGTCGTGGTGGTGGTCGATGTTGACGATGTGGCTGCCCTCGGTGCGGAGGAAGTCCACCGGCATGCGGTCGATGTTGCCGCAGTCCAGGAAGACGACCACGCGCTCGCCGACGTCGTCCGGCGGCGCGTGGATGACGTCCTCGAACTGCATGTGGCGGTACTCGTGAGGCAGCGGGAACTCGTACGCCGCCATGAACATCACGGAGTCCTTGCCGAGCTCCTTCAAGAGCTCGTGCATGCCGAGCAGCGACCCCAGCGCGTCGCCATCTGGGTTCTCGTGTGTGGTGAGGAGGAGCTTGTCCGCTTCCTGCAGCTCACCGACGACCTCGTCGACGGGGATGGCCACGCCGCTCATCGGTCCTCGCCGTCGAGCAGCTGGCTGATCCTCATACCCGTCTCTATCGACTCGTCATAGGCGAACTCCAGCGTGGGCGTGCGCTTGAGGCGCAGCTCGGCCGCGATGCGCTGCTGCAGGTAGCCGTGCGACGCCTGCAGCCCGTCGAGCGTGCGCTCGCGCTCCTCGGCGGAGCCGAGCACGCTGACGTACACGCGCGCGTGGCGGAGATCGGGGCTGGTGTCGACGGCGGTCACGGTGACGAATCCGATGCGTGGGTCCTTGAGGCCTTCGGCCAGGCGAGCCGAGAGCACCTCCCTCACGGCTTCGTTGACCCGCCTCATGCGGGCGCCAGGCATCCTAGCTTCCCAGCACTTCGTCGGAAGAGACGATCCCGCGGTCGATCCGCACCCCGTCGGGGAACTGCGACTCCACGTAGCGCGCGAGCTTGGCGCCCGCGTCGTCCACCGCGCCGGCGCTGCGCCCGACGAGCGCGGCCGACAGCGTGGCGCGCTGCCAGACATCGTGGTGATCGGTCTCCGAGACCGCCGCTCCGAAGCGCCGCTGCAGCTGCGCCTTCAGGGACAGCAGCTCCCTGCGCTTCCCCTTGAGGCTCCCGTTCTCGGGGAAGTGCAGGTGGATCTCGAGGAGGCAGACGAACGCCATGAGCCCATCAGAGCTCGCGTTCCACCTGCCGCGTCTCGTATACCTCGATGACGTCGCCCTGCTTGATGTCCGCGTAGTTCTCGAGCACGATGCCGCACTCGTACCCGGACTCGACCTCGCGAACATCGTCCTTGAAACGGCGCAGGGAGCCGATGGTCCCGTCGTACACGATAGTGCCGTCGCGCACGAGCCGTGACTTGGCGCCGCGACGGACGGTGCCGTCGGTCACGTACGAGCCGGCGATGGTGCCCACGCGGGAGGCCTTGAAGACCTCGCGCACCTCGACGGTGGCCACGGTCTGCTCGACCTCCTCGGGCTCGAGCATGCCCTCCATCGCGGCGCGCAGCTCCTCGACCATCCGGTAGATGACCGTGTAGGTGCGGATCTCCACGCCCTCGCGGGCGGCCACCTGCGCGGCGGCCTGCACCGGGCGCACGTTGAAGCCGATGACCACGGCGTCTGACGCGGACGCCAGCATGACGTCGGACTCGTTGATCCCGCCCACGCCGTCGTGGATGGGGTCGACCGTGACCTGGTCCTGCGGCAGCTTGGCGATCTCGTCCAGCAGCGCCTCGAGCGAGCCCGCGACGTCCGCCTTGACGACGAGGTTGAGCTCCTTGAGCTCGCCCTTCTGCGCGCGGGCGAAGATGTCCTCGAGCGAGACCTTGACGCCGGCGCGGCGGGCGAGCGCCTCGGTCTTGAGGCGGTTGGCCCGCTCGGCGGCCTGGCTGCGGGCCACGCGCTCGTTGTCCACCACGCCGACGCGCTCGCCGGCCTCCGGGACGCCGTCGAAGCCGAGCACCTCCACGGGGTCTCCGGGGCGCGCTTGGCGCATCTTCTCGCCCCGGTAGTCGTGCATGGCACGGACGCGCCCCCAGTGAGCGCCCGCCACGAGGGCGTCGCCGACGCTGAGCGTGCCGCGCTCCACGAGCACCGAGACCACCGGGCCGCGGCCCGGGTCGAGGCGCGACTCGATGACGTGCCCGGACGCCTCCGCGTTCGGGTTGGCCTTCAGCTCCTCTATCTCGGCGAGGGTGACGATGTCGCCGAGCAGGTCCTCGAGACCGTCCCTGGTCTTGGCGGAGACGTCGCGGAACTCGGTGTCGCCACCCCAGTCCGCCGGGGTGAGGCCCTGCTGGGCCAGCTCGCCGCGGACGCGGTTGGGGTCGGCCCCCTCGAGGTCGATCTTGTTGACGGCGATCATGATCGGCACTTCCGCCGCCTTGGCGTGGTCGATGGCCTCCACGGTCTGGGGCATCACGCCGTCATCGGCCGCGACCACGATCACGGCGATGTCGGTGACGCTGGCGCCGCGGGCGCGCATGGCCGTGAACGCCTCATGGCCCGGGGTGTCGAGGAAGGTGATCGTGCGGCCGTCGTGGCGCACCTGGTACGCGCCGATGTGCTGGGTGATGCCGCCGGCCTCGCCCGCGGCCACCTCGGTCTGGCGGATGGCGTCGAGCAGCGACGTCTTGCCGTGGTCGACATGGCCCATGATGGTGACCACCGGCGGACGCTCGACGAGCTCGGTGTCGGCGTCGTCGAACACCGGCTCCTCCTCGATCTCCTCGTCCGCGTGGACGATGTTGATCTTCTTCTCGAAGCCGTCGGCCAGCACCGCGACGGCGTCGTCGGGGAGGGTCTGGGTGAGCGTGGCCATCTCCCCCAGCTCCATGAGCTTCTTGATGACCTCGGGGGCCGGGATGCCCAGCGACTCCGCGACCTCCTTGACGGTGGCGCCGGACTTGATCTCGGTGATCGGGTCCTCCTTGACGACCGGCTCCTGCTGGGGCTGGTCCTCCAGGTCCACCCACGGGGTGCGGCGCCTGCGCCCGCGGCCGCGGCGCGGCGGCTGCTGCTGCGGGGGCGGCCCGCCCGGCGTGCGCCGCGAGGCCTGCGAGTCGATGACCACGCGGCGCCGTCCGCCGCCGCCACCACCACCGGGGCGCCGCGTGGGGCGCCCGCCGCCGGCCCCGCCGCCCTGCTGGGCCGGGCGGCCACCCTGGGACCCGCCCTGGCGGGCCTGGCCACCGCCGCCGCCCGGGCGCGCCTGGGCGCCGCGATCGCCGCGCGGGGCTGCATCCTGATCGCCGGCCGGAGCCTCACGGGCCGGCTCCTGGGTGGGCGCGGCCGCCTGCGGCGGGGCGCCGTCCTTGGCGGCACCCGCGCCGTTGCCCTGGTCCTTGGGCCCGTCGAATGCCCGGGCGACCTCGGCCTCGTCGACGCTCGACGCGGCGACCTTGACGTCCAGGCCGGCGGCCTGCAGCACGCGGATCACCTCCTTGGAGGGGATGCCGCGCTCCTTCGCTATCTCGTGGACTCGCTTCTTTGCCATTCGCGGATGAAGTCTATTGTGGGTTCGGGAATCGATACTGCCGCGCGGAGCGCGCGGCGAAAGCCATTGCGCTGGAGGGCCGTCTCGGCACATGCCGGGTCCCGGCAGAGATAGGCCCCCCGGCCCTCCGCACGGGTGTCCGGATCCGGGACGACCTCGTCACCCCGCCGGACGAAGCGCAGCAGCTCCCCCTTCGGCATCGCCCGCCGGCAGGAGACGCAGCTGCGCCGCGGGCGCGCTACGACGCCCGGTCCTCCGCTTCCGCCGGAACCTCCGCCTCGGCGGCGGCCTCCGGCTCCGGCTCCTGCTCGGCCTCGGGCACGGCTTCGGCCTCGGCTTCGGCTTCGGCCTCGGGCACGGCTTCGGCCTCGGCTTCGGCTTCGGCCTCGGGCACGGCTTCGGCCTCGGGCACCGTGGTGGGCGCTTCGGGATCGAACTGCGGCTCCTCCGCAGCGGCCTCCTCGGCGGCGGCCGGCTCCGCCTCCGGCTGGCCGTCGGCCTGGGGCTCGCCCTCGGCCTCCGGCTCGGGCGCCGGCTCGGCCCCGCCCTCGGCCTCCGGCTCGGGCGCCGGCTCGGCCCCGCCGACCCGATCGGTGTCCTTGCCCTCGAGCTCCTGATGGGAGGACAGGCCGCAGTAGCGCGAGCCCGGCAGGGTGGCGTTGGGGCAGCGCTTGCCGTTGGAGAGGACGGCGGCGCACTTGCCGGCGACGTCCTCCTCCTCGTAGCCCATCGTGGCCTCCTCCTCCGCGAACTCGGTCTCCGAGCGGATGTCCACCCGCCAGCCGGTGAGGCGGGCGGCGAGGCGGGCGTTCTGGCCGTCCTTGCCGATGGCGAGCGAGAGCTGGTCGTCGGGCACGATGACCGTGGCCTGCATGTTCTCGTCGTCCACGAGCACCTCGCGCACGCGCGCGGGCGAGAGCGCCTTGGCCACGAAGCGGGCCGGCTCCTCGTTGAAGGGGATGATGTCGATCTTCTCGCCGCGCAGCTCCGACACCACCATGCGCACGCGTGAGCCGCGCGGCCCGACGCAGGCGCCGACGGGATCCACGCCGCTGGCGTGCGAGACCACCGCGATCTTCGAGCGGTAGCCGGGCTCGCGCGCGACGTTCTGGATCTCCACCAGGCCGTCGGCGATCTCGGGCACCTCGAGCTCGAACAGGGCGCGGATGAGCTCGGGCGACCGGCGCGAGACGATGATGCTCGGGCCCTTGGCCTGGTTGGAGACCTCGGTGATGATGGCCTTGATGCGCTGGCCGTGGTCGTAGCGCTCCTGGTACACCTGCTCCGACTTGGGCAGCAGCGCCTCGACCCGCTCGCGCAGCTGGACGAGCGTGTAGCGCGAGTCGGTCTGCTGGACGATGCCCGTGATGAGCTCGCCGACGCGATCCTGGTACTCGTCGAACATCATGTCCCGCTCGGCCTCGCGGATGCGCTGGAGGATGACCTGCTTGGCCGTCTGCGCGGCGATGCGCCCGAAGTTCTCGGGCGTGACGTCGCGCTCGTCGATCTGGTCGCGGTACTCGGCCAGCATCTCCGGGTCGAGCTCGGGATCCTCCGGCTCGCGCAGCTCGCCGGTCTCGGGATCGACCGTGGGCTCCTCCACCTCGACCTCGGCGAGCAGCTTCTCCTCCAGGTCCTCGGGCACGAGCAGCTCGAATACGCGGAACTCGCCGCTGTCGTGATCGATCTCCACGCGGGCGTACTTGGCCGCCCCGGGCGTCTTCTTGTAGGCGGACAGGAGGGCGTCCTCGAGCGCCAGGGTCAGCCGCTCGGCCGAGATGCCCTTCTCGCGCTCGAGCATGACCATCGCTTCGACGATTTCCTTGGACATGCGCTCAGCCCTCCAGCAGATTGGAACGGTTGATCTCGGCGTACGGGATGCTCACGACGCCCGAGTCGGCGGCCACCGTGACCTCGCGGTCCGAGGCCCCGACGAGCTCTCCCGTGAAGCTCTTGCGGCCGTCGCGCGGCTCGCGAGTCTTGACCCGCGCGCGGCGGCCGACGTAACGGCGGAAGTGGTCGGGCTTGCTGAGCGGGCGCTGTGGGCCGGGAGACGAGACCTCGAGGCCGGTCTCCGTGAGGAGCTCGCGCAGGTGCCGCGTGATCCGCTCGCAGACCTCCAGGCTGACCCCGTCCGGATGATCCACGACGATCCGCACCCGCTCGGCGGACGCGCGTTCCACGAGCAGCACCTCCGCCTGCGGCTCGAAGTCCGCCAGCGTGCGCTCGATGTCGTCCTGGATGTTGTCGGTGTTCATTGGATGAATGCCCTATAGACGCAAAAAAGGTGGGCCGCGACGCCCACCTCCAGGTGCGGCCCGGGGCCGCAGATGAAAGCTCCTTACGAGGGTGAGTATAGCCGCGGGAGGGCGCTTGCCAAACGTGCGGGCGGGGCCGCCGAGGCCCCGCCCACGCGCCCCGCGACGCCACAGGTGCGAGCCCCTAGGCCGGGGTCGCCCAGACGATCAGGTCCCCATCCGTGAAGACCGTGGTCCCGGCAATGCCGCCGCATCTGAGGCGCATCGTGTACGTGCCGGCGGGCTTCTCGACCGATCCGGCAACCGGGACGCCGACGGTGTCGCTTGCGGCATCCGGAATGCTGACCGTGACGCGACTGCCGATCTGGGGATCGGTGCCGGGGTCGATGAAGCAGTAGACCTCGTCGTCGCCCCCTCCGTCGCCGTCGACCTCGGCCACGCCGGTGGCGAGGATCCGCCCGGCGAAGGGAAGGGTGATCGTGGTCTGGGCGACAGTCGTCTCGATGCCGGAGAGCGTCACGTTCGTCCCGGTTGAGATCTCCGCCGACACCGTGGGCCCTGGCGGACCCGTGGCTCCCGCGGGACCGGCGGGCCCCTGTGGCCCTGCCGATCCCTGCGGCCCCGTCTGGCCCTGGAGCTGGCTCGCGTCGAGGCCGTCGACCTTGTCGGCGTTGAGGTTCGTGACGAGGCCGGTGGCGTTGGTGGTGAACGGCGCCCCCGCGGGGTTGCCGAGGTCGAAGTGGCCCACCGTCGGGCCCTCCTGCGAGCGGAACAGGAACGCCTTGCCGCCGCGCAGGTTGTCCGCATACAGGCACGCCACGTTGTCGCCAGGAGGCGCGTCCGGAGCCCGGCAGCCATACACCGCGCCGCCGCCGCCGCCCTCCTGCGTGTTCGACAGCCGCAGCGAGTAGCCGTCGCTGGCCGTCACCAGGCCCGTCTCCCCGCGCGAGCGGTTGCGCAACTCGATCTCCACCGGCTCCCCGCGCGCGTTCCCGGCCGTGACCGCCCCACCGCCGTCGCCCAGCGCGGCATACCCGGTGCCCGCACTCGCCATGACGAGCGCGATGAGCGAGAGCACCAGTGATGGGTTCAGATGACGTGGGTTCACTTTCGGCTCTCTTCGGAAATCGGGGGGGTGGACTGCGGTTGCGCGGTGACGCTCGCGGCTCCGCCGCGGGCTGCCTCGAGCGCCCGGGCGAGGTCGAGCCAGCCCTCGAAGTCGAGGGCCGGCTCGCCGATCCGCCCCCGGATCGGCTCGGCGTCGAGCTCGAGCTCGACGACCACCCGCACGTGGCGCGGAGCGGGCATGGGCTACGTGGCG
Organism: Thermoleophilaceae bacterium; assembly: GCA_040901445.1. GTDB lineage: Bacteria > Actinomycetota > Thermoleophilia > Solirubrobacterales > Thermoleophilaceae > JBBDYQ01. The sequence continues at coordinate 162,194 of JBBDYQ010000007.1, forward strand.
ACGGCGATCAGCGTGATGTCGCCGGCGTCGAACGTCGGGGAGCCGCTGTTGGCCGCGCATTCGAGGCGCACGGTGTAGGTGCCGGCCGGCTTGAGGGCCGCGCCGGTGAAGGACGCCGAGGTTCCGCCGAGAGCGGGTGTCGAGTTCTCCGGCACGTACACCTGGTAGTCCTGGCTGATGTCCTCCGTCGCGGGGGCATCGAGCTCCAGCTTGCAGGGGAACTGATCATCGATCGTGTCCTCGCTCGCGTTGAAGCTCGCCGACGCGTTCGCGACGATCCGGCTCTCCACCGTCGTCGTGATCGTCGCCTGGACGAGCGTCGTCGGCCCACCGAAGGCCTGATTGGTGTCCGACGAGCCGTAAGCCGACGCGGTCGGCCCCGCCGGTCCCTGCACTCCGGTCGCTCCGGTCGGGCCTGCGGGCCCCTGCGGACCCGTCGCGCCCTGCAGCTGCGCGGCGTCGAGCCCGTCGACCTTGTCGGCGTTCAGGTTCGTGACGACGCCGGTGGCGTTGGTGGTGAACGGCGCCCCCGCGGGGTTGCCGAGGTCGAAGTGGCCCACCGTCGGGCCCTCCTGCGAGCGGAACAGGAACGCCTTGCCGCCGCGCAGGTTGTCCGCATACAGGCACGCCACGTTGTCGCCAGGAGGCGCGTCCGGAGCCCGGCAGCCATACACCGCGCCGCCGCCGCCGCCCTCCTGCGTGTTCGACAGCCGCAGCGAGTAGCCGTCGCTGGCCGTCACCAGGCCCGTCTCCCCGCGCGAGCGGTTGCGCAGCTCGATCTCCACCGGCTCCCCGCGCGCGTTCCCGGCCGTGACCGCCCCGCCGCTGTCGCCCAGGGCCGCGTAGCCGGTGCCCGCGCTGGCCATCACCAGCGCGATCAGGGACAGGACGAACGACGGGCTCGGGTGCCGTGATCTCATTTTCGACCTCCTTCGGGCGTGGACCGAGCCTCGCGTCCGCGGCGTCCCACCGCATTGGGGGCGCACCCCAAACTTTTCGGGGGGCGCTAGCGTTGCGGCCATGGCCCTCCTCGAGCGCGAAACCGAGCTCGAGATCCTCGCCGGCGCGATCGGAGCGGCCGCCGACGGGGACGGATCGTGCGTCGTCGTGCAGGGCCCCGCCGGGATAGGCAAGACGCGTCTCGTCGCCGCCGCCCGTGAGCAGGCCGCCCGGTCCGGGGTCCGCGCGCTCGCGGCGAGGGGAGGCGAGCTGGAGCGCGACTTCGCGTTCGGCGTGGTGCGCCGGCTCTTCGAGCCGGTGGTGCGAGAGGGCCGGGACGCGACCTTCGACGGCGCGGCCTCTCTCGCCGCCCCGGTCCTCGGAACGGGCAAGGCCGGCCCGCTCGACGCGGATCCGTCCGCGGCCCTGCTCCACGGCCTCTACTGGGCGCTCGCGAATGCGGCAGCCGAGGAGCCGCTGCTCGTGGCCGTCGATGACGCACACTGGGCCGACCCGGCGTCCCTGCGCTGGCTCGCCTACGTGATGAACCGGCTCGAGGAGCTTCCGGTCGCGGTCCTCGTCGCCGCGCGCACCGACGAGCCCGAAGCGGCGCCGGCACCGCTCGCGATGCTCTCCTCGGGGTCGGGCACCCGCCTCGTCTCCCCCGCGCCGCTCACTGCCGGCGCCGTCGCGTCGATCGTGCGAGCGCGGGTGGAGAAGCAAGCCGACGACGAGTTCTGCGAGGCCTGCCACACGGCGACCGCCGGGAACCCGTTCATGCTCGGTGCGCTGCTCGACGCCGTCGAGTCCGACCAGGTCGCTACGGACGCGAGCGGCGCGGCACGGGTTGAGGCGCTCGGGCCGGAGTCGATCGCGCGGGCGATCCTGCCCCGGCTCGCCCGCCTCTCCGAGGAGGCCGGCGCCCTGGCGGAGGCGGTGGCTGTGCTGGGGGTCGCGGCGCCGCTGCGGCACGCGGCGGCGGTGGCGGGCGTGGAGCTCGACGCCGCGGGCGACGCCGCCGACGCGCTCGCCGACGCGGGCGTCCTCACGCCCGGGCGCCCGCTCGACTTCGTGCACCCGGTGGTGCGCGCCTCGATCCACGCCGAGCTGCGCCCGGCACAGCGCACCCGCGGTCACCGCGCCGCGGCGGAGCTGCTCGCCGCGGAGGGCGAGGACGAGGATCGGATCGCCGCGCACCTGCTCCACACAGAGGCCGGAAGCGACCCCTGGGTGGTCGAGATGCTGCGGTCGGCGGCGGGCGGCGCGCTGGCGAGCGGGGCGGCCGACGCCGCTGTGGCCCACCTGCGCCGCGCGCTCGCCGAGCCGCCGCCGGCGGAGCTGCGCGGCGCCTTGCTCGCGGAGCTCGGCAGCGCCGAGGCGCGCGTGCCCGACCCCGCCGCCGAGAAGCACCTGCGGCAGGCGGTCGAGCTGCTGGAGGAGCCGCTGCCGCGGGCTGCCGCGGAGCATGAGCTGGGCCGCGCGCTGATGCTCGGCGGGCGGCTTCCCGACGCGGTGGAGGTGCTCGATCGCGCGATCGAGAAGCTCGGGGACCCGGATGCGGAGCTGTCGATGACGCTCGAGGCCGAGCTGCTGAACGCGGCGCGGCTCGACCTCTCCACGCGCCCGCTGGCCGCCCGGCGGGTGGCCGCGACGGTGACGCGCGCCGAGCGCGGCGGCTCACCCGGCGAACGGCTGCTGCTGGCCAACCTGGCGTACGAGACCGCCCTCACCGGCCACTCCGCCGAGCGGGCGGCGCGGCTCGCCGAGCGGGCGCTGGGCAACGGGGCGCTGCTCGAGGAGGCGGGGCCGGGAGGAGCGCCGTTCATCGGAGCGGCGAACGCCCTGGCGCTCTGCGAGCGGCTGGACCTCGCCCGCCAGGCCTTCGACGACGCCCTCGACGCGGCGCGGGCGCGCGGTTCCGCGCTCGGGCACTCGATCGCCTCGTGCTTCCGCTCGCAGGTCGCGTACCGCCTGGGCGACCTGCGCGAGGCCGAGGCCGACGCCCGCGGCTCGCTGGAGGTCGCGGGGCTCCACGGCTGGGCGCTGGGTCTGCCCGCCTCACTCGCATTCCTCATCGACGTGCTGATCGAGCGCGGCGAGCTGGAGCAGGCGGCCGCCGCGCTCGAGCGCAGCGGCCTGGGTGAGGAGATCCCCGACTCGGTGATGTTCACCCCGCTGGTGGACAGCCGCGGGCGGCTGCGGATCGCCCAGAGCCGGCTGGAGGAGGGGATCGAGGACCTTCTGCTGTGCGGTCGTCGCCAGGAGGAGTGGGGCTCCCCGAACCCGTCCGTGATCCCGTGGCGCTCGCACGCGGCGGTCGCCTGCGTCCGGCTTGGCCGCAGCGAGGACGCCACGCGCCTCGCGCGCGAGGAGGTGGAGCTGGCCCGGGCCTTCGGGGCGCCCCGCGCGCTGGGCATGGCGCTCCGCGCCGCCGGCATCGCCGAGGGTGGGGACACGGGCCTCGCGCTGCTGCGCGAGACGGTTGAGACCCTCGCGGGCTCCATGGGGCGCCTCGAGCACGCCCGCGCGCTCGTGGCGCTCGGCTCGGCGCTGCGCCGCGCCGGCGAGCGCGCGGCCGCCCGCGACCCGCTGCGCCAGGGCCTGGACCTCGCACGGCGCTGCGGCGCCGGCGCGCTCGCCGAGGAGGCGCGGGAGGAGCTCGCAGCCACGGGCGCCCGGCTGCGGCGAGAGGCTCTCAGCGGCGTGGATTCCCTCACCCCGAGCGAGCGCCGGGTGGCCACCATGGCCGCACAGAGCATGTCCAACCGGGAGATCGCCCAGGCGCTGTTCGTGACGATCAAGACCGTCGAGGTCCACCTCGGCCACACGTACGGGAAGCTCGAGATCTCCTCGCGCGGCGAGCTTCCCGAAGCACTTCGCGGGGGGTGAGCTACTCAACCTCCACGATCACCGTCACGGGCCCGTCGTTGACCAGCTCCACGGCCATGCGCGCGCCAAACCGCCCGCCCTGCGCCCCGAGGGTCTCGCGCACCCGCTCGTACAGCGGCTCGGCCTGCTCGGGCGGCGCCGCGTCCACGAAGCTCGGGCGATTGCCTTTCCCGGTGTCGCCGTAGAGCGTGAACTGGCTGACGCAGAGGACCTCGCCGCCGGACTCGGTGACCGAGCGGTTCATGCGCCCGTCCTCGTCCTCGAACACGCGCAGCGCGAGCAGCTTGCGGGCGAGGCGATCGGCCTGGTCGGGGACGTCGCCGCGGCGGATGCCGAGCAGCACGAGCAGCCCGGGGCCGATCTCGGCCACCCGCTCTCCATCCACGGTCACCGAGGCCGAGCTCACGCGTTGGACGAGGGCGCGCACGGACGGGCACCGTACCCTCTCCCGCCATGGCCGCCGTGGACGTCATCGACTCCTACCTGGGTGCCCTGCCGGGCGGGTCGCGCCGGCTAGCCCCTGGTGAATGGGGCTTGACGCTGCCACCGGAGGCCGCGGGCGGCTGGCCTCTGGAGATCGGGCTGCGGGTGGCCGACGAGCTGCTGCGCGTGCAGGCGTTCGCCGCCCCCGCCGACGACGCCTACGACCCGTGGGGCTTCCTGTTCGTGAACCGCTCCACGCGCCTCGTGCGCTTCGGTTGCACCGGCGCGGGCGACATCTGGGTGCACGGCGACGTGCCGGTGGCGGCGGTCGACGACCGGATGGTGGACCGCCTGCTGGGCCTCGTGGTCGAGGCCGCGGTGCTCGCGCGCAGCTACGCGGCCTCGGCGCGCGGCGAGGAGCCGCCGGCGGCCGCGGACGCGGGCTCGTGGCTCACGCCGCGTTGAGGCGGTCCCGGTAGCGCCGGTAGTCGGCGCGGTCCGGGCGCATGCCGGCGGCAAGCGTGAGGTGGCGCCTGGCCTCGCGGCGACGGCCGGTCTTCTCCAGGGAGCGGCCGAGGCAGAAGTGGGCGAAGTCGTTGGTGGGGTGGCGCTCGACCACGGCGGCGAACTCCTCGCGGGCGGCGTCATAGCGGCCGGAACGGAAGTACGCCCGTCCCAGCGCCTCGCGGATGGAGCTCTTGTCCGGCTCGGCGGACCGCGCCCGCTCCAGCGAGATGGCCGCGGCGGCGAAGTCACCCGCCTCCAGGAGGGCGCTCCCGCGCTTGAAGAGGTCGTACACGTGCTCAGCCATGCGTCCTCGATCGAGGGTAGCGGCAGCCGCCGGGGGCGCAAGCGGCTCGGACGGATGAGCGATCTACCTCACCACCGTCCTGCTTTGGGGGGCGGCGGCTTCAGGCGGTCGTATAGGCCCCCAGGGCAGGAAGCTTGCCCGCGGAGATGCCGCTAGTCGGCGGGCGCGGCCGGCGCGTGGGGCGCCTGCGCCCGCAGCGTCTCGACGGCGTCGAGGATCGCGCGGGCCACCTCGGCCTTCGAGCCGAACGGCACCGGCTGCACCCCACCCGGCGTGACGATCGAGACCTCGTTCTCCTCACTGTCGAAGCCGATGTCGGCGCGCGAGATGTCGTTGACCACCACCGCGTCGAGGCGCTTGCGCTCGAGCTTGCCCGCGGCTCGCTCGGCGGCGCCCTCGCCGTGCTCCGCCGCGAAGCCCACCAGCGTCTGGCCCTGCCGGCGCTCGCCCGAGAGGGCAGCGAGCACGTCGGTGGTGGCCTCGAGCGCCAGCGCCAGGCCGTCGCGGCCCGCCTTCTTGATCTTGTCGTCCTCGCGCGCCGCCGGGCGGAAGTCGGCCACGGCGGCGGCCATGACGAGGACGTCGCAGCCGGCGAACTCGGTGCGCGCGGCGGCCTCGAGCTCCGCCGCGGTCTCGACGTCCACGAAGCGGACGCCGTCGGGACGCGGGAGCGCGACGTTCGCGGCGATCACGCAGACGTCGGCGCCGCGGCGGGCGGCCTCCTCCGCCACGGCCAGGCCCATGCGGCCCGACGAGCGGTTGCCCACGTAGCGCACGCTGTCGATGGGCTCGCGGGTGCCGCCCGCCGTGACGAGCACCCGCAGGCCGTCGAGGGAACGTGGCGCGAAGCCGCCCCCGCCGACTGCCGCCTCCGCCGCGGCGAGGATCTCGGGGGGCTCGGCGAGGCGGCCCACGCCCCACTCCCCCTTCGAGGCCAGCGACCCGACGCCGGGCGGCACGAGGTGCGCCCCGCGTGCCTCGAGCAGCTGCACGCCGGCGCGGGTGGCGGGGTGCTCCCACATCGCATCGTTCATCGCGGGCGCCAGCACGAGCGGGGCTCGGCAGGCAAGCGCCGCGCTGGTCAAGAGGTTGTCGGCCAAGCCGTGCGCCAGCTTGGCGAGCGTGTTGGCCGAGGCGGGCGCGATCACGAACGCGTCGGCGCGGCGGACCAGCTCGAGGTGGGAGATCGGATCGTGGCTCGGCGCGGGGTCGCCCGGGAACGCGCCCCGCGCGGGATCCGGCTCGAACTCGTCCACGAGCACGGGAGCGCCGGTGATGCCCTCGAAGGTGGCGCGCCCCACGAACTCGAGGCTCGCGGGCGTCTGAACCACGCGCACCGCGTGGCCGGCCCTGCCCGCCAGGCGCACGAGCTCCACCGCCTTGTAGGCGGCGATCCCCCCGGATACTCCGACGAGCAGCCTGGCCATGCGGATGCCTACTGGCGGTAGCGGTACTTGATCTTGTCGGCCGCGATCTCCTCGAGCGCGATCTTGAGGTAGTTCTTCGACTCCGTCTCGACCATCGGCGGCGGGTACTCGTCGAACGTCCCCTCGCCGAGGTTGTGGTAGTAGGAGTTGATCTGCCGGGCGCGCTTGGCGGACATGATGACGGTCGCGTAGTGCGAGTCGGCGCGCTCCAGCAGGGTGTCGAGGCGTGGCTTGATCATGGCCACAGCGTAGCGATGAGCCGCGTGAGCTCCGCCACAGCCTGCTCCAGATCGTCGTTGACGAGCTTGTGCTCGAACTCCTCCCGGGCCCGCAGCTCCCGCTCCGCGACCGCGAGGCGGGCGGCGATCCGGTCGGGCGACTCGGTGCCCCTGCCCTCCAGCCGCTCGCGCAGAGTGGCGATCGAGGGGGGCTCCACAAACACGCGCACCGCGTCCGGCAGCGTCTCCTTCACCTGCCGGGCGCCCTCGAGCTCGATCTCGAGCACCAGCGCGCGGCAGTCGCGCTCGAGCTCGGAGCGCGGGGTCCCATACCAGTTGCCGGCGTAGCTGGCGTGTTCGAGGAACTCCCCGGCGGCGAGGCGCCCCTCGAACTCCTCGCGCGTGAGGAAGTGGTAGTCGCCGCCGTCCACCTCGCCCGGGCGCGCCTCGCGGGTGGTGGCCGAGACCGACAGGCAGAGCCCCGGCATCCGCGCCATCAGCTCCCGGATCAGCGTGCCCTTCCCGACTCCGGAGGGGCCGGTGACGACCAGGACGCGTGCGGGCTGCTCAGCTATCGCCGGAGGTGCGAGACGAGCTCGGCCCGCTGGCGCTCGGACAGGCCGCCGATGGTCTTGCTGGGCGAGATCCGGCATTGCGTGAGGATCCGGTTGGCCTTGACGCGCCCGTACTTGGGCACTGCGAGCAGGATGTCGAACACCTTGGCCGACTCGATGTACCTCGGCGGGTCCAGCAGGAGCCCGTGGATCTGGACCCTGCCCCCCTTGAGATCGCGCTTGAGGCGGGCCCTCTGCGTGCGGATGTCGTTGGCGCGTTTGAGGGCGTCGAGCCGCTGCGCCAGCGATCGCTCGGGGGCCGCACCGGTCGTGGACTTCGGCGGCGACTGGGCGGGCGGCATGGGCGGCGAGTCTACACAGATCGGGCTGCCTGTCAGCCGCGATTCCGCAAAATCTCGGTGAATTCACCTGGACCTCGACCTGAGGTGGAGGTTGCTTTGGGCTGGTTGACTGTTTTCCCTTCGTTTGCAGGGTTTTTCAACCTGACCCAGAGCACGTGTGTGACCACCTATCTGGGGTCAATCGGCACAGCCGTGACCCCCGAAAAGCCCCGCTCCTGCCGCAAAATGACGCGCAGTTCATCAGCGATGCGCGACCCCGCCGCGGGGTCCCGGAAGCTCTCCGTACCGACCGCCACGACGGTGGCTCCGGCGTCCAGGAAGTCGCGGGCGTGGGCTCCACTTGTGATCCCTCCCATACCTACCACCGGGATTCCCACGCGCCCCGCGACAGCGTGCACCTGCTCGAGCGCGACCGCGCGGATGGCCGGTCCCGAGACTCCGCCGGCCCCCCCGCCGAGCCAGGGCTCCCGCGTGCGCGGGTGCAGTGCCATCCCCTTGAGGGTGTTCACCAGCGAGACGGCGTCGGCCCCTGCCGACTCGGCGGCGGCGGCCACGCCGGCCGGATCGGTGGCGTTGGGCGTGAGCTTGACGATCACCGGCTTGTCCGTGACGGGTCGGACGGCCTCCACGGCGCGGGCCGTCTCGGCAGGATCGGACCCCATGATCAGCCCGCTCGCGACGTTCGGGCAGGACACGTTGAGCTCCAGCGCCTCCACCTCGTCCCGCGGGGCCACGCCGCGCACCAGCGCGGCCAGCTCGTCCGGCCCGTAGCCCATCACGGAGACGACGAGCGGCACGGGCAGCCGGCGCAGCTGCGGCAGGTCGCCCTCGAGGAAGCCCTCGAGCCCCTTGTTGGGCAGGCCGATGGAGTTGATCAGCCCCGCCGGGGTCTCCCACAGCCGCGGCGGCGGGTTGCCCTGGCGGGGCAGCACCGTGATGGTCTTGGTGACGAAGGCGTCGAACGGGAACGCGTCCCAGAGGGCGTCGCCGAAGGTGCGCTGCGCCGCGATCGCGTCGAAGGTGCCCGAGCCGTTGAGCACGGGACCGGAGAGCGAGAGGCCGCAGAAATCCGTCAAGCGACCACCTCCAAGGCCGCTCCGGCGAGCACCGGGCCGTCCACGCACAGTCGCACGTAGCCCTCCCGGGTGGGGACGACGCAGCCGAAGCAGGCCCCGTAGCCGCACGCCATTCCCGATTCGAGCGCCAGCTGGCACGGCACACTGCGCCCGGCGCAGAGCACGCGAACCGCCTCCAGCATCGCAGGCGGGCCACATGCGTAGACCGTGGCACGCGCATCGGTGTCGAGCTCTTCGGCCAGCAGGTCCGTGACCAGGCCGTGCCGGCCGGCGGACCCGTCGTCGGTGGCCAGTCGCGGCTCGCCCGCGAACAGGCCCGCGGCCTCCGCGTGCTGCGCGGAGCGAAAGCCAACCAGCACCTCCGCGTCGCGGCCGAGCCGGTCCTGCCAGCACAGCAGCGGGGCGACGCCGATCCCGCCCCCCACCAGCAGCGGGCGGCCGTGCTCCGGCTCGGCGAAGCCGATGCCCAGCGGGCCGGTGAGCCACAGGCCTTCCCCCTCTCCGAGCGCGATCAGCCGCTCGGTGCCCGGGCCCACGTCCTCCATGAGGAAGTCGAGCGCCGCGCCGCCGCCGGGCCTGGGCCAGGCGCGGGCGAACGAGAACGCGCGGGGCAGGAACGGGCGCTCGTCCGCGCCGGCCCCCCAGCGCTCGGCCGCGGCGACCATGTAGAACTGGCCGGGCGCCGGATCGGCGGGCCCGTCGGCGTCCAGGGCGCACAGCAGCGCGTAGGCGCCGATGCGCTCGACCGCCGTGACCTCGGCCAGCCGGCGGCCGAACGGGGCGAGCGTGCGCGCCCCGCTCACGTGCGCGCCTCGGAGCGCGCGCGGTGCAGCTCCTGCAGCGAGCGCACCGCCGGCCGGCCCTCGCGCAGGGCACGGATCGCGCGCTGCGCCGCGCTGGCGCCCGTCATCGTCGTGATGCAGGGGATTCCGCGCGCCACCGCCGCGCGCCGGATCTCGTAGCCGTCCGCGCGCGCTCCGGAGCCCGTGGGGGTGTTGATCACGAGATCCACCCCGTGCGCCTCGATTCGCTCCACCACGTTCGGCGAGCCCTCGCTGAGCTTGCGGATGCGCTCCACCGGCACGCCCATCCGGCGGATGGCCTGCGCGGTGCCGCCGGTGGCGAGCACGCAGAAGCCCATGTCGTGGAAGGCGCCGGCGAGCTGGGTGGCCGACGGCTTGTCCGTGTCGGTGACGCTGATGAAGACCGTGCCGGCGGCCGGGAGCTCGGCCCCGGCCGCGGCCTGCGCCTTGCCGAAGGCCGCCGGGTAGTCGTCGGCCACGCCCATGACCTCGCCCGTGGACTTCATCTCGGGGCCGAGCCGCGCGTCCGCGCGCGGGAAGCGGCCGAACGGCATGACGGCCTCCTTCACCGACACGTGGTCGGGGAAGCGGGGGATGTCGAGCTCCATCTCCGCCAGGCGCTCGCCGAGCATCAGGCGGCAGGCGAGCTTGGCCAGCGGCACGCCCACGGCCTTGGACACGAACGGCACGGTGCGCGACGCCCGGGGGTTGGCCTCGATCACGTAGAGCTCGTCGTCGCCGTGGACGGCGAACTGGATGTTGATGAGACCGATCGTGCCGAGACGCAGGGCGATGGCGCGCGTGGCCTCCTCCACCTGGGCGAGCATCTCCGGGCCCAGCGACATGGCCGGGATCACGCAGGCAGAGTCGCCCGAGTGCACGCCCGCCTCCTCGACGTGCTGCATGAGCCCGCCGATCACGACGTCGTGGCCGTCGCAGAGCGCGTCCACGTCAATCTCGATGGCGTTCTCGAGGAAGCGGTCGAGAAAGATCGTGCCCTCGGGAGCGGCCCGGTCGAGGTACTCGGAGAGCCCCTCCGCGGAGTAGCAGATCTGCATGGCCCGGCCGCCGAGCACGTAGCTGGGGCGCACCAGCAGCGGATAGCCCACCTGCTCGGCGGCGGCCAGCGCGTGGCCCCCGGAGGAGGCGGCGGCCCACGGCGGGCTCTTGAGCCCCAGCTCGTCGAGCACGCCGCCGAAGCTGGGGCGGTCCTCGGCCAGGTGGATCGACTCCACGGGCGTGCCGAGCAGCGGGACGCCCGCGTCCACGAGCCCCTGGGCGAGCTTGAGGGGGGTCTGGCCGCCGAACTGGACGATGACGCCCTCGGGCCGCTCCAGCTCGACCACCCCCAGCACGTCCTCGAGGGTGAGCGGCTCGAAGTAGAGCCTGTCGGAGGTGTCGTAGTCGGTGGAGACCGTCTCCGGGTTGCAGTTGACCATCACCGCGTCGCGCCCGGATGCGCGCACGGTCATGGCAGCGTGAACGCAGCAGTAGTCGAACTCGATCCCCTGGCCGATGCGGTTGGGCCCGGCGCCGAGGATGACCACCGACGCGCGGTCGCCGCGCTCCACCTCGTGCCGAGGCCCGTCGGGCCCGGGGCGCTCCCAGCCCGAGTAGAAGTACGGCGTGGACGCCTCGAACTCGGCGGCGCAGGTGTCCACGGACTTGAACGTGCGCACGAGCCCGGCCTCGGGATCCTCCCCCCGCGCGAGCGCGGCCATCTCCGCGATGAACCAGGGGTCGATGCCCGTGGCCGCGTGCAGATCGCGCTCGGACGCGCCGCGGCGGACCGCCTCGAAGAGGAACTCGAAGCGGTCGTGCGAGGGCGTCTCCAGGCGGGCTAGCAGCTCGCCGGTGTCCGCCGGCGGCTCCGGCGTGACGTCGAGCTCACGCGAGCGCATGGCCTTCACGAACGCCTGCTTGAAGGTGCGGCCGATGGCCATCGCCTCGCCGACCGACTGCATGTACGTGGAGAGCGTGCCATCCGCGCCGGGGAACTTCTCGAACGCGAAGCGCGGCCACTTCACCACCACGTAGTCGATCGTGGGCTCGAAGCTGGCCGGCGTGGCGCGGGTGATGTCGTTCTCGATCTCCTCGAGCGCATAGCCCACGGCCAGGCGCGCCGCGATCTTCGCGATCGGGAAGCCCGTGGCCTTGGACGCGAGCGCCGAGGACCGCGAGACGCGCGGGTTCATCTCGATGACCACGATCTCGTCCGTCTGCGGGTTGACCGCGAACTGGATGTTGGAGCCGCCCGTCTCCACGCCCACGGCGCGGATGACCGTGATTGCCTGGTCGCGCATGGCCTGGTACTGGCGGTCGGTGAGCGTCTGCTGCGGCGCCACCGTGACGGAGTCGCCCGTGTGAACGCCCATCGGGTCGACGTTCTCGATCGAGCAGACGATGACGACGTTGTCGTTGCGGTCGCGCATCACCTCGAGCTCGAACTCGCCCCACCCGATCACCGACTCCTCCACCAGCACCTGCCCGATCGGGCTGGCGGCCAGCCCCTCGCCCACCACCTGGCGGTACTCGGGCTCGGTGCGCCCCACCCCGCCGCCCTCGCCGCCCATCGTGAAGCCGGGCCGCACGATCGCGGGCAGCCCGATCTGCTCGAGCGCGCGCTCGGCCTCGGCCATGCTCGTGACGACCTGCGACCTGGGCACGCGCAGGCCTGCGGCCTCCATCGTCTGCCGGAACAGCTCGCGGTCCTCGGCGCGCTGGATGGCCTCGTAGTCGGCACCGATCAGCTCGACATCGCAGCGCTCGAGCGTGCCGTCCTCGCTCAGCAACCGCGCCAGATTGAGAGCTGTCCCTCCACCGAGTGTCGGGAGCAGCGCATCCGGGCGCTCGCGCTCGATGATCGCCGCGACCGAGGGCGGGGTGAGCGGCTCGATGTAGGTCGAGGTGGCGAACTCCGGGTCGGTCATGATCGTGGCCGGGTTGGAGTTCACGAGCACGACCTCGTAGCCCTCCTCCAGCAGCACCTTGCAGGCCTGGGCGCCCGAGTAGTCGAACTCGGCCGCCTGGCCGATCACGATCGGGCCGGAGCCGATCACGAGGATCTTGGAGATGTCGTCGCGCCTCGGCATCAGGCGGCCTCGAGCTTGCGGATGAAGTCGTCGAAGAGGTAGCGGGCGTCGTGCGGGCCCGGCCCGGCCTCGGGGTGGTACTGGACGGTGGAGCCCGACACGTCGCGCAGGATCAGGCCCTCCACCGTGCGGTCATAGAGGTTGATGTGCGACAGCTCGGCCACCCCGAAGTCCGTGTCCCAGCGCACGGGCTCGTCGGCGTCGATCGTGCGCCGCCCGTCGGGGCCCAGCACCGCGAAGCCGTGGTTCTGGCTGGTGATGTCGATGCGGCCGGAGTGCAGGTCCTTGACCGGATGGTTGGCCCCCCGGTGGCCGAAGGGCAGCTTGAAGGTCTCCAGGCCCACCGCGCGGCACAGCAGCTGGTGGCCCATGCAGATCCCGAACACCGGCACCTTGCCCACCACGCCGCGCACTGTCTCGACCACGTGGTCGAGGGCGGCGGGATCGCCGGGGCCGTTGGCCAGGAAGACCGCGTCCGGATCGCGGGCCAGCAGGTCCTCGGGCGAGGCCGAGCAGGGATGGAGCTCGACGTGCGCGCCCCGCAGGCGCAGCTGCTCGACGATGGAGTCCTTGATGCCGGTGTCGATGGCCACCACCCGCGGCCCGTCGCCCTCGAGGATCACCGGCTGGGCGGGGGTGACCTCGCGGGCGAAGTCGCGGCCGTCCATGGGCGGCTCGGCGATGACCGCCTCGCGGGCGGCCTCGGGCGGCATATCGGCGGGGAAGATCCCGCCGCGCATCGCGCCCTTGTCGCGGATGTGGCGGACAATGGCGCGCGTGTCCACGCCGCTGAGCGCCGGGATGCCGCAGTCCGAGAGCCAGGTGCACCAGCCGCCCTCGGCGCCGGGGGCGTCCTCGCGGTCCACGCCCTCGCGCATGACCACGGCGCGCGCGTGGATGCCGTCGGACTCCATGGCCTCCTTCGACACGCCGTAGTTGCCGATCAGCGGGTAGGTGAAGACGATGATCTGCCCGCGGTAGCTGGGGTCGGTGACGGACTCCTGGTAGCCCGACATGGCGGTGTTGAACACCACCTCGCCGGTGGCGGGCGCGTCCGCTCCGGCGGCGATGCCGTCGAAGCGCGTGCCGTCCTCCAACAGCAGGAAGGCGCTCACTTGACGAGCCTCTGCACCTGCTTGAACTCGTCCGTGCCGGCGGCGCCGACCAGCTCGAACAGCGCGGCCTCGACGCTCGTGAGGATCGCGCCCGAACCCTCCATCTTGTGCAGCCCCAGCTCGCGGTTCTCGGCGGTGCGCGAGCTCACCGCGTCACCCACCACGTGCACCTCCACCCCGCGGTCGAGCAGATCGTGGGCGGTCTGGGACACGCAGACGTGGGTCTCGATCCCGCACACGAGCGCCTGGTCGCGCCCGGCGAGGTCGAACCCGTCCGCCGCGGCGGCGGAGAAGCACACCTTCTCGATCGGCTCGATGCCCTCGAGTGGCTCGTCCAGCTCTCCCACCGTGCGGCCGAGGCCCTTGGGGTACTGCTCGGAGACCACGATCGGCAGCCCGAGCGCCCGGGCGCCTAGGGCCAGCGTCGCCACGGCGGCTGTCGTGCGCTCGAAGTCGAGCACCGCCGGGCGGAACGCCTCCTGAAGGTCCACCACCACCAGCGCGGTGCGATCGCGATCGAGCAGCCGGGACGGCACGGCCTACGCGACCCCCTGGATGGCGAAGCTGCGCTCGCGATAGGCCACGGCGCCGCCGGCCACGGTCATCCGCACGCGGCCCGTGAGCGTGCGGCCGTCGAAGGCGCAGTTGGCCGACCGGCTCTCGTAGCCGGCATCGCCCACCTGCCACGCGGCTGACAGGTCCACGAGGCAGAGGTTGGCGGCCGCGCCCCGCTCGAGGCGCGGCGCGGGGATGCCGAAGGGCTCGCCGCCGGCGGTCATGCGCTCCACCACCAGCCGGAGCGGGAGCACGCCCGCCAGGACCAGCTCCGTGTGGAGCGCGGCGAACGCTGTCTCGAGCCCCGTGACACCCATCGGCGCGGTCTCGAACGGCTGCTCCTTCTCCTCGCGCGAGTGGGGCGCGTGGTCGGTGGCCACGCAGTCGACGATCCCCGAACGGAGGCCGTCGATGAGCGCCTGGCGGTCGTCCTCGCTGCGCAGCGGGGGGTTCATCTTGTAGCCCGTGTCGAGCGTGCGGCGCACCTCCTCGTCGGTGAGGCAGAGGTGGTGCGGGCTGGCTTCGGCCGTGATCTGCACTCCCTCGGCCTTCGCCTGCTCGACGGCCGCGACGGACTCGCGGGCGGACAGGTGCTGCACGTGGATCCGCCCGCCCTCGTAGCGGGCGATGGCGGCGTCGCGCGCGATCATCGTGGACTCGGAGATCGAGGGGATGCCGCTCATCCCGAGCAGCGCCGACACCGGGCCCTCGTGCATCACGCCGCCGGCCGACAGCGCCGGATCCTCCTCGTGGAGGGCGATCACGCCGCCGGACAGGCGCTGGTACCGGAGCGCCTGGCGCAGCACGCCGGCGCTGACCACCGGAAGGCCGTCGTCGGTGAAGCCGGGCGCGCCGGCGTCGGCGAGGTCGGCCATCTCGGTGAGCCCCTCCCCCTTCTGCCCAACGGTGATCGCCGCCATGAAGCCCACCGGCACCCGCGCCTGCTCGCGGGCGCGCTGGCGCAGGGAGCGGACGATCGAGGCGGAGTCCACCACCGGATCGGTGTTGGGCATGGCGAGGATCGCGCCGAAGCCGCCGGCAGCGGCGGCACGAGTGCCCGACTCGATGTCCTCCTCGTCCTCGCGCCCGGGTGTGCGCAGGTGCACGTGCGGGTCCACGAAGGCGGGCAGGGCGCAGAGCCCGGCGGCCTCCACCACCTCGCAGCCGTCGGGCCGCTCGAGGCCGTCGCCGATCTCGGCGATCTCGCCGCCGCGCACGAGCAGGTCGGCCTCGCCGTCGAGCCCCGTCCGCGGATCGAACAGCCGCGCACCCCGCACGAGCAGGTCCGCGGCGGGAGCGGGAGCGCGGTCGAGCTGCGCGCTGCTCACGCCACCGACTCCGGCCGGACGAGCGCGGGCGGAAGGGAGGACATCTCGTCGCCCGGGTCGCCCCCTCCGGCGAGCAGCTCGTAGAGGACGGCCATCCGCACCACCACGCCGGACTCCACCTGGGCCACGATGAGCGACTGGGGCGAGTCGATCACCTCGGCGGCCAGCTCCACGCCGCGGTTGACGGGGCCCGGGTGCATGAGCAGCTGGCCGGCTCCCAGCCGCCGGCCGTCGATCTGGAAGCGGGCGGCGTACTCGCGCAGCGATGGCACGAAGGCGCCCGTCATCCGCTCGTTCTGCATCCGCAGCGCGTAGATGACGTCGGCCTTCTCGATGCCGTCGAGGGAGTAGGCCACGTGGCAGCCGAGCTCCTCCACTCCGCGCGGGATCAGGGTGGGCGGGCCGCAGACCGTGACGTCACAGCCCATGCGCGTGAAGGCGAGGATGTTCGAGCGCGCCACGCGGCTGTGGAGCACGTCGCCCACGATCCAGATGCGCAGCCCCTCGAGGGCCCCGGCCCGCCGGCGCAGCGTGTAGAGGTCGAGCAGCGCCTGGGTGGGGTGCTCGTGCTTGCCGTCACCCGCGTTGATGACCGACGCCGCGGTCCAGCGCGCCACGAGCCGGGCGGCGCCGACGTGCGGCGAGCGGATGACG
This sequence comes from Thermoleophilaceae bacterium, assembly GCA_040901445.1. Lineage (GTDB taxonomy): Bacteria > Actinomycetota > Thermoleophilia > Solirubrobacterales > Thermoleophilaceae > JBBDYQ01. The sequence goes on from JBBDYQ010000007.1 coordinate 178,440, forward strand.
ATGGCCGTGGGGTCGTATGCCGAGAGCGTCTGGACGGTGTCCTTGAGGGACTCGCCCTTGTCCACCGCGGAGCCGGCCGACTTGACGTTGACCAGGTCCGCGGACAGGCGCTTGGCGGCGAGCTCGAAGCTCGAGCTCGTGCGCGTGGATGCCTCGTAGAAGAGGTTGATGACGGTGCGCCCGCGCAGCGTGGGCACCTTCTTGATCGTCCGCCCCGAGATCTCGGCGAAGCTCTGGGCCCGCCCCAGGATCCGCTCGATGTCGTCGCGCGTGAGGTCGTCGATCGACAGCAGGTGCTTGCGCATCAGGCGGCCACCTCTTCTGCGATGGCGACCTGGTCGTCGCCGTCGAGCTCCTCCACCCGCACGAACACCCGCTCGCTGCGCGCGGTGGGGAGGTTCTTGCCCACGTAGTCGGGGCGGATGGGCAGCTCGCGGTGGCCGCGGTCGGCCAGCACCGCGAGCTGCACGCGCGCGGGGCGCCCGTAGTCGAAGAGCGCCTCGATGGCCGCCCGCACGGTGCGGCCGGTGAAGAGGACGTCGTCCACCAGCACGACGGTCATCCCCTCCAGCGGGAAGCCGATGTGCGAGGCGTGCACCACCGGGCTGTCGCCCGGGCTCCGCATGCCGACGTCGTCGCGGTAGAAGCTGATGTCGATGTTGCCGAGCGGGACCGGCTCGCCCGCGAGCTCGGCAACGAGGTCCCGCAGCCGGGTGGCGAGCAGCGCACCGCGGCGGTGGATGCCGACGATTGCGAGGGAGCGACCGCCTGCCTTCTCGACGATCTCGTGTGCGATTCGCACGAGCGTGCGCCGCATGTCCTCGGCGTCGAGGACGACCTTCTCACCCATCGTGCTCTGCCCCTTCCTGGCCTCTCGGGACCGGGTTAAAGGAACGACCGGAGCGAGACTAGCAGCGCGAGCGGGTGGAGCCTGGCGCGAACAGACGCCTTCGCGGCCGGCGGGCGGTCAGGGGGCGGCGGGCTCCGGCTCTGCGGTCCGGACGGGGGCGCGCCCGCCGCTGTCGCGGTGGTGCACCGGCTCCCCGCGCTCGGGGAACGGGATCTCCACGCGGTCGAGGTCGCGCGGCACGATCGTGCGCTCGAACACGGCGCGACCCTCGTCGCGCAGCTCGCCGCCGCCGTAGCGAGGCGAGACGTGCGTGAGCGCCAGGAGCACGACGCCGGCGTCGGCCGCGAGCTGCGCCGCGCCGCGGGCGGTGGAGTGGGCCGTCTCCCGCGCCCGTTCCGCCTCCTCCTCCATGAACGTGGCCTCGTGCACCAGCAGGTCGGCGCCCTGGGCCACCAGGCGCGTCATCTCACAGGGTGTCGAGTCGCCGGCCAGCACGACGCGGCGGCCGCGGCGCGCCTCCCCCACCACCTGCTCGGGCGCCACCACTCCGTCGGCGCCGGTCACGGGCTCGCCGCGCTGGAGGCGCCCGTAGTCGGGCCCGGGCGCCACCCCGAGCTCGCGCGCGCGGGCCTCGTCGAAGCGGCCGGGCCGGTCATCCTCGATCAGCGCGTAGCCGAGCGCGCGCACGCGATGGTCCACGCCGAAGGCGGCCACCCGGTAGCCGTCGCGCTCGAGCTCCTGCTTGGGCTCGAGCTCCACGAGCCGCAGGTCGTAGGTCTGGCGCCCGATCACCTGCTTCAGCGCATCGAACAGCGCCCGCAGGCCTGCCGGCCCGTGCACCGTGAGAGGCCGCTCGCGCCCGCGCAGGCTGAACGTCTTGAGCATCCCCGGCAGGCCGAGGAAGTGGTCGGCGTGGAAGTGGGTGATGAACACCTCCTCGAGCTCGATCAACCCGACCGAGCGCAGCAGCTGGCGCTGGGTGCCCTCGCCGCAGTCGAACAGCAGGCGGTCGCCGCCGCGGCGCACGAGCGTGGCGGGGAGGGCGCGGCGGGCGGTGGGCGCCGAGCCGGCGGTGCCGATGAAGAGGACGTCGAGGTCCACGGGCCTATCTTGCCGTTTCCCCCGGCGCAGGACCCTCTCGCGGCCGCGCCGTCGAACAGCGTCAGTCGAGCTCGATCAGCTCGAACGCCACGTCTCCGCCCTCCACCGTGGCCATCCCCATCGTGTGGCGCGCCTGGCGGCGGCGGTCCGTGGGACTGCCCGGGTTGAAGATCTGGAAGCCGTCGCGCTCCTCGTGCAGCGGGATGTGCGAGTGGCCGAACACCACGGCGTCCGCGTCGGGGAAGCGGGCTCTCAGGCGGGCGAGCCGACCGCCCCGCGGGCCGCCGTCGTGCACCATCGCGATCCGCGCTCCGCCGGCCTGCACCACCCGCGCCATGGGCAGCCGCTCACGCAGCGAGGCGCTGTCCATGTTGCCGTGCACGGCCGCGACGGGCGGCCCGATCGCATCGATCTGGGCAAGCACGTCCGCGGTCATCACGTCCCCCGCGTGAAGCACGAGATCGGCCCCGCCGATGACCTCGACACAGCGCTCCGGGAGCGCCCGGCGCCCGCGCGGCAGGTGCGTGTCGGCGATCACTGCGATCCGCATCGACGGGAGGCTATGGGACTAGACTCGGCCCCCGGCGCCCGTAGCTCAGTGGATAGAGCGTTCGCCTCCGGAGCGAAAGGCCGCAGGTTCGAATCCTGCCGGGCGCGTAGTTCCGTGGCGCGACGGGCCTCCCTGCGCTAGCGTTGCGCCGGGGGCAGGGCTTGGAGGCGGGGTCGAGTCATGAGCCCACAGATCTTGGACCCCGCGTGATGAGCGCGCCGGCAGGCCCTTCGCCACGGCCGCGCCTGCCCCGTCGCGCCGCCGGCAAGGTGCGGCGGATTCCACGGAAGATGCGGCGCATCCCCGTCTGGATCGGCTACGGCTGGGGGCCCAGGCTGATGTCGAACCTCCGGAAGTGGTGGGTGATCTTGCGCAACCCGCAGGCCACGATCCGCTTCGAGGGTCCCGTGTACCTCGGCCCCGGGTTCAGCCTCCACATGCCCCACGGCGGCACGTTCATCGTCGGCCCGGGCGTGGAGTTCCGGCGCCGGTTCCGGGGCGAGCTCGGCCCCGACGGGCGCATCTCCATCGGCGAGGGCTCCTACCTGACCTACGACGTGATCATCTCGTGCAACACCACGATCGACATCGGCAAGCGCTGCGGCCTCGCCCAATCGACGTACGTCGCCGACGGCAGCCACCGGTTCCGCGACCTCGACGTCCCCTTCCTCGCGCAGGGCTACGACTACCGCGCGATCGTGATCGAGGACGACGTGCAGATCCATGCGAAGTGCACGATCGTCAACAGCATCGGCACCCGCTCCGTGATCGGCGCGAACGCCGTGGTCTCCCAGCCGATCCCGCCCTACTGCCTGGCCTGCGGAGTGCCCGCCCGGGTGCTCGACTACTTCGGCCCCGAGGGCTCCGAGCCGCCCGCGCTCGCCGGCAGCTCGACCGGCTCCGACTGAGCCCGTCCCTCTCGCTCCAGCTCCTCCCACGCCGCGAGGAAGTACGGCGCGAGCTGCTGGGGGAAATAGACGTCGGCGCTGCCCCACACGAGCTTTCCGAGCAGTGGAACCTTCGGCGGCACGCGATGGGCGAGCCGCGCGAGACGGCCGCGTGCCGGGGGCAGCCGCGCCGCCTTGCTGAACATGTAGTGGAAGTGCGGAGTCAGCTCGGGGTGGATCTGCGAGAACGACCACTCCGCCCTCGCGAGCCGCGGCATCTTCGTCTTCCACCACTCCACGTTGGCGTCGTGGCGGACGTGGTCGACGATCGCGCGGCGCGCGTACAGCACGCGCAGGCCGTGCTTCTGTGCCCGGTAGCTCCAGTCGAGGTCGTCGTAGAGATAGGGCAGCCGGACCTCGTCCCAGTCGCCCACGCGCTCGATGAAGCCGCGCTTCATCGACGAGTTGGCCCCGTAGAGATGCGCCCAGCTCGCCTCGATGCCCTTGATGTGCGGGAAGCCGAACTGCGGGCCGTGGTCGAGCCAGGTCATGAACGGGCTCCTGCCCAGCTCCTTGGCCCAGCGCACGTGCCCGGCCACGGCCACCTCCTCCTCGCGATGGCGCCGGTGCCACGCGAGGTGCTCCGACACCAGCCCCGGCACCGGGATGGTGTCGTTGTCGGTGATGAGGATCAGCGGCGCGCGAGCCTCGCGCCAGCCGGTGTTGCGGTTGGCCGAGAGGCCGGCCATGCGACCGGTGATCCTGCGCACGGGATAGGAGCGCTCCCCGATGGCGCGGTCCACGCGCTCGGGCTCGAGATCCGCCTTGTCCGCGACCACGATCAGCTCGAAGCTGCCGGGCTCCGCGTCCTGGCGGTCGTAGCCGTCGAGCACCCGCCGGAGCACGTCGTAGTTGCCGAGCGTGGACAGGATCACGCTGAGCTGAGGGTCCCTCCCCTGCATCGCGCCCAACGTAGCAGGCGATATCTTGGCGCCGTGCCGCCCGCTCCCCCCCTCGAGCTGGACCCCGCGCGCGAGGAGTCGGAGCTGCGCGCGTATCTCGGCGACGACTACGAGCGCGACCGCCTGGAGGGATACCAGGCGCAGCTCGACAGGGAGTTCGAGGAGGTCGGCGACGAGGATGCCTTCTACCGCACCTCCAACGGCTACCTCTACAACCTCACGGCCTTCGCCATGACCGGCACGAAGCTCCCGTACCTGCGCGAGCTGACGCGCCGGCTCGAGCCGGGCGCGCGGATCCTGGACTACGGCTGCGGCATAGGCTCGGACGGGCTGCTGCTGCTCGAGGCCGGCTACCGGGTGGAGTTCGCGGACTTCGACAACCCGAGTGCCACCTACCTGCGCTGGCGGCTGGAGCACCGCGGCCTCGACGCGCCGGTGCACGATCTCGACAAGGACGTCCCCGGCGGCTTCGACGCCTCCTACGCCTTCGACGTGATCGAGCACGTCCCGGACCCCTACGCCTTCCTGGCCGAGATGGAACGGCGGGCCCGCCTCGTGGAGGTCAACTTCCTCGAGCCCGAGCCCGACGACCAGGACCTCCACCACGACCTGCCCGTCAAGGACCTCGTGGGCCACGCCGCCCGGCTCGGGCTCCTGTACTACCGGGTGCTGCACGGCCGCTCGCACCTCGTGATCTACCGCTCGGAGCCCGGCGGGCCCGCGGCGCGGGTCGCCAGCCTCGGCCGCCTCGCGGCCGGTCGCATCCGCGGCTAGTTCCGTCCACCCCCGTGCCTACGGTGGGCGCCGTGGGGATCGTCACGCGCACGCGGCCGAAGGCGATGGGGCTGTGGGAGTGCCCGCGCTGCCTCTCCCGCTACGTCCAGCCGGTCGAGTGGGAGGTGCTGGCCAGCGGCCGCGTGGCCCTCGACCTGCGCTGCCCCGAGTGCTTCACGTGGCGATCGGGCACCTTCGATGCCGAGCGCATCCGCGAGATGGACCGGGTGCTGGTCCGCGGCCGCTCCGAGTTGCGCGCCGTCTACGGGCGCACGGTGCGCGACAACATGTACCGCGAGCTCGACTGCTTCACCCAGGCGCTCGACCGCAATCTGATCGGGCCTGACGACTTCGCCCCTCGCACTGGGCGCGCGAGAGCAAGCTGATCAAGGACGCAGGGGCGAAGCCTTGGTGGCCCAAGGCGAGCCCCGAGGACGCCGAGCAGCGCCGCTATCGCGCGCCCATGTGGCGCTGGTACCAGGCGTAGGCGTCAGCCAGACCGCGGTCCAGGTCCCACTCCGGCTTCCAGCCCAGCTCCTCGCGGATGGCGGTCGAGTCCAGCCACTGGCGGTCGATCTCGCCGTGGGGCGTGCCCTCTCCCTGGATGTCGGGCTCCACGTCGCTGCCCGAGACCGCGATCATCCGCCGCACGATCTCGATCACGGCGACCGGCTCACCGGCGCCGGCGTTCCAGGCGCGGCCGCGGTTGGCCTCGAGGTCGAGTGACTCTGCCACGCGGAGGTAGGCACTGGCCGCGTCCTCGACGTGCATGTAGTCGCGCTGAGGCGAGCCGTCGGAGCGGATGACCGGCCGCTCCCCCTCCACGAGCGCGCGCGCGGTGTCGGGCACGATGCGCGAGAGGTTGAAGTCCCCGCCACCGTAGATGTTGGCGAAGCGCGTGACGGCGGTGGGCAGCCCGTAGGTGAGCGCGTAGGAGCGGGCGATCATGTCGGTGGCGGCCTTGGACACGTCGTAGGGGTACTCGGGCTGCAGCGCGAAGTCCTCCCTGTAGGGAAGCTGCTCGTGGCTGCCGTAGGCCTTGTCCGACGACGCGACCACCACGCGCTCCACCGGGTCGCCCACGACGCCGGCGACGCGGCATGCCTCGAGCACGTTGTAGGTGCCGCGGATGTTGGACTCGAAGGTGGAGAGCGGCGAGCGGTTGGCGGTGCCGACGATGGTCTGGGCGGCGAGGTGGAAGACGGCCTTCACGCCGTGCTCGTTGACGATCCGCACGAGCCCGTCGAAGTCGAGCAGGTCGGCCTGCACGAGCGTGCAGCGCTCCTCGAGCCCGGAGATGCGGAAGTACGACTTCGCGGGCTCGTCGCGCCGTGGCACGACGACCTCGGCACCCTGGTCGAGCAGCCGCTCGGCCAGACGCGAGCCGATGAAGCCGGTGGCGCCCGTCACCAGCACCGGGACGCCCTTGTAACGCTCACTCACGGCGGGGCAGCCTAGCGGCGCCGGCGGGCGGCTGCGCTAGCGTGAGCGCGCCCATGCCCGACCCCGCGCTCCGCGACCGCGTCGCGGCCACGAGCTGGTACCACTCGATCGAGCTCGAGCCGGGCCTCGTGACCCCCGGCTGGTTCGACACCCGGCCGCTGCCCCGGCGACTCCCCTTCCCCGCCTCGCTTGCGGACAGGCGCTGCCTGGACGTGGGCACGTTCGACGGCTTCTGGGCCTTCGAGATGGAGAAGCGCGGGGCCGCGGAGGTGGTGGCCGTGGACGTGCTCGACCCGCACCGCTGGGACTGGCCCGCCGGCAGTCCGCCGGAGGTGATCGAGGAGATGGAGAGCCGCAAGCGCGACAACCCGGGCTTCGCGATCGCCAAGGAGGCCCTCGGCTCGCAGGTGCGCCTCGTGGACGAGACCGTCTACGAGCTCGACCCGGACGAGCTCGGCCGCTTCGACTTCATCTTCTGCGGGAGCCTGCTGCTGCACCTGCGCGACCCTGTGCGAGGCGTGGAGAGCCTGCGCCGCCTCAGCGACGGCGAGGTCATGGTCACAGACGCCGTGGACCCGTTCCTGTCGCGGCTCTTCCGCGGACGTCCCGTGACCGAGCTCGACGGCCGGGGCCGCCCGTGGTGGTTCCACCAGACGGCCTCCAGCCTGAAGGCGCTCGTGGAGCGGGGCGGGTTCCGGGTGGTCGAGGGCCCCAGGCGCTACGCCATCCCGCGCGGGCCCGCGCAGCGGCGGCCGCCGCTGCGCCCCAAGGTCCTCCTGAGCCGCCATGGGCGCGAGCTGATGCGCGATGCCGTGCTGGGCTCTCCGCACGCGGTGGTCCGCGCCGTGCCCGCCTAGTACGCCGGGCGGCAGACCGCCGCCGCGTGCGGCACGCCCACCCCGCCGGCGAGCACGCGCTGCAGCACGTCGCGAGCCATCTGCCGCGGCACCCGCGAGCGGCTCAGGTGCGTCTGCCCATAGCCCACGACGTAGGGGCGCGTGGTGCGCTCCACCGTGAAGCCGGCCGCCTCGAGCATGCGCCGGTGCGCCGCGGCGCTGGGCACCCACCAGTGCACCTCATGGCCCGGGCCCAGGCGCACGAGCGGGCGGCGAGGGGAGATGGCGGTGAGCGGCAGGTCGATGCACTCCGCGGACAGGAACACCCCGCCGCACACGCCACGGATGGCCTCCAGGGCCCGGATGGGGTCGCGCAGGTGCAGCATGAGGCTGCCGCAGACCACGACGTCGAAGCTGCCGAGCTCATCCGGGTCGAGGTCGTAGACGCTCACAGCGACGCGCTCGACCCTCGACTCGAGCGCCGCCTTGGCGATGCGAAAGCCCGCTCCCTTCTCGGGTCCCGCGAGGGTGGCGAGGAACTCCGGGCCCTTGGCCCGCATCTCGTACGGCCAGTCCCAGAGCGTGTGGTCGTCGATGTCCACGGCCACGACCTCCGCCGCGCCGCGCTTCTCCAGCTCGAAGGCGAGAAAGCCGTCATAGGTGCCCACGTCGAGGCAGCGCTTGCCGCGCACGTCGGGCCAGGGCAGGCGGTCGACGGTCGGGCGGAGGTCGAAGACCCCCGGGGTGACCACTCCGTGCGCCAGCTCGATCGTGTGGTACCAGAGCGGATGGGCGGCGGCGGCCTCGCGGGCCTCGGCGGCGTTCATCGGCGCCAGTGTGCCAGGGATCCCGGTGGTACCGTCGCCGCGTGTCGCGGATCAGCATCGTCATCCCGACGCTGAACCGGGCGGAGGTCCTGGCTCGCACCCTCGACCGGCTCGAGCGCCAGGCGGCGGCACCGGAGAGCTTCGAGGTGGTGGTCGTGAGCGACCCGGCGGAGCGCGAGCCCGAGGCGCTCGAGCGGGCGCTCGGCGGCCGGCCGTTCGAGCTGCGCCACCGGGTGCGCCACGCCCCCGGCGTGTCGGCCGCGCGCAACGACGGCTGGCGTGACGCCCGCGCGCCGCTCGTGCTCTTCATGGGTGACGACATCCTCGCCTCCCCCGGCCTCGTGGCCGAGCATCTGGCATGGCATGAGCGCCACCCCGTCCGCGACGTCGGCGTGCTGGGGCCGGTGGGGTGGGCACGCGAGCTGCGGGTGACACCGTTCATGCGCTGGCTGGAGGCCGGGGTCCAGTTCGACTTCCTCTCGATCGCGGGCGAGGAGGCGGGCTGGGGGCGCTTCTACACCTCCAACGCGTCGGTCAAGCACGCGCTGCTCGAGCAGGTGGGCGGGTTCGACGAGGCGTTCGAGTTCGCCTACGAGGACCTGGACCTCGCGAAGCGGATGGCCGATCAGGGCTTCCGGCTGCTGTTCGCCCGCGACGCGGCCGCCGAGCACCTGCACGCCCCGACCGTGGAGGAGTACCGGCGGCGAGTCGCCGCCATCGCCGTTGCCGAGAGCCGATTCGTGTCCAAGCACCACGACGTCGAGCCCTACTTCAAGCCCCTGTTCGGCCGCGCCGCCGGCTGGCCGTCGTCGCGCGGGCGCTGGGCCAGGCTGGCGGGCGTCGTCCCGCGCGACCTCCCCTGGCTGGGCGAGCGGGTGTGGACCAGCGCCGACCGCCACTTCACGGCGGAGCTGGCGCCCGCGTTCGAGCGGGCCTGGGACGAGGCTCAGAGCACCAGCGTCCGGTAGCGCACGCTGCCGCGCACCATCGCCGCGGTCTCGGCGCCGTCCACCAGCACGTGGCCGGGCATCGAGACCAGCGTGCCGGCGTAGCTGCCGTGCTGCGAGCGGTAGTAGGTGACATACGGCAGCGCGAGCAGCAGCGACAGGCCGCGGGTGCGGCGGGCGAGCGCCGGCCCGAGGGCCGCAAACGCGAGCCACTGGTGCGCCGGCTTCCAGAAGATCCGCATGCCGTAGTCCGCGCGGAGCTCCGGATAGCGCTTGACGCACAGCACCGTGTCCTCCCAGCGCCGCGCCGCACGCGCGATGCGCACGGCGCCCAGCGTGTGCACGGCATGCAGCACCCGCGCCCGCGTCTCGAAGCGCGTGGGCGCTCCCTGGCGCTTGGCCCGCCAGGCCAGATCGGTGTCCTCACCCGCGGGGTGGCGGAACGTCTCGTCGAAGCCGCCGAGACGCTCGAGCAGCTCCCGGGGGTAGGCGATGTTGCACGTCTGGAACCAGTTGTTGGGCCCGTCCACGAGCATCGACCGGGAGAAGGCGCTGTGCTTGTGCACCTCGGCGGGGTGAGGCTCGGTGCGGCCCTGGATCACCGCGTCCGGCGCCGCTCGGTGGGCCGCGACCATGGCGGCGAGCCATCCGGGGTCCGCCACGCAGTCGTCGTCCACGAAGACGACGAGCGGCGCGCGCCCCGCACGCCAGCCCGCGTTGCGCGCGGTGGCCGGGCCCGTGGGCGCAGGGTGGCGAACGGTCCGGACATGGCCCCGCCGCGCGGCCTCGGCCACGACCTCCGGCGTGTCGTCGGTGGACCCGTCGTCCACCACCACGACCTCGTGGCGCACGCCCTCCTGCGCGGCCAGGCTGTCGAGCAGCGCTCGCAGCCGGGTGGCGCGGTTGCGCGTGGCCACCACCGCCGTGGCCTCCGGAGCTGCCGGTTCCGTCACGGCGGGCATCGTAGAGTGGCCGCCGGTGCGCATCCTGGCCATCGGAAGCATGTACCCGCCCCACTACCTCGGTGGACAGGAGCTCCTCTGGCGCGACGCGGTCCGCCACCAGCGGGCAGCGGGCCACGACGTGCGCGTGCTCACGACCGACTACCGCCGCGACGACGCAGGCGAGGAGCTCGACGACGACGTCCACCGGGAGCTGCGCTGGTACTGGCGCGACCACGCCTGGCCACACCTCTCGCGGCTCGAGCGGCTCGCGCTGGAGCGCCACAACGCGCGCGTGCTCGACCGCCACCTCGCCGAGCTGCGCCCGGACGCCGTGGCATGGTGGGCGCTCGGCGGCATGTCGCTCTCCCTGCTCGAGCGTGTGCGCCGATCCAGGGTGCCAGGGCTGGGCGTCGTCTGTGAGAACTGGATGGTCTACGCCGACGAGGTGGACGCGTGGATGCGGCTGTGGGCGCGCCTGCGCCCCGTGAGAGCCGTCGCCGCCACGCTCCTGCGCATGCCCACCCGCTTCGAGCCCGGCCGCGCCGCCCGCTGGATCTTCATAAGCGAGCACATCCGCCGGCGTGCCCTCGAGCACCGCAACCTGCCCGACACCGCTGTCATCCACCCCGGCGTGGATCGCACGCGCTTCGCCGAGCGCGAGCCGCGCCCGTGGGGCCGGCGGCTGCTCTACATGGGCCGCATCGACCCGCGCAAGGGCATCGACATCGCCGTGCGCGCCGTGGCGGGGCTGCCGTCCGGCGCCACGCTCACGATCGACGGCTGGGGCGACGAGGGCCACCTGCGTGAGCTGCGCGCCCTCGTGACGTCGCTGGGCCTCGGCGACCGGGTGAGCTTCCAGCGCTCCCCGCGCGAGCGCCTGGCCGGCGTCTACGCGGAGGCCGACGCCGTGCTGTTCCCGGTGCGCTGGGACGAGCCCTGGGGGCTCGTGCCGCTGGAGGCGATGGCGGTGGGGCGACCCGTCGTGGGCACCGGGCGCGGCGGGTCGGGCGAGTACCTGCGCGAGGGAGAGAACTGCCTGCTGTTCGATCCCGACGAGGGCGGGCCGGCGGCGCTGGCGGCGGCGGTTCGCCGGCTCGGCGAGGATGAAGAGCTGCGCGAGCACCTGCGGGCCGGCGGGCTGGCCACGGCCGCGGGGCTCACCGAGGACGCGTTCAACGACGCGCTGCTGCGCGAGCTCGAGGCCCTGGCGTCATGACGGCCACGCCCATGCGGGTTCTGGCCGTCGGCAGCATGTATCCCCCCCATTACCTCGGCGGCCAGGAGATCATCTGGCGCCACGCCACGCTGCACCAGCGGGACGCGGGACACGAGGTGCGCGTGCTCACCACCGGCTACCGCCGCGACGGCGTCCCGGAGGGCTCGGAGCTCGACGACGACGTGCACCGCGAGCTGCGCTGGTACTGGCACGATCACGGCTGGCCGGAACTCGGCCTGCGCGGGCAGCTCGAGCTCGAGCGCCACAACGCACGGGTGCTCGACCGCCACCTCGCCGAGCTGGAGCCGGACGCCGTTCTCTGGTGGGCCATGGGCGGGATGTCGCTCTCGCTCGTCGAGCGCGTCCGCCGCGCCGGCATCCCGGCACTCGGCATGGCCTGCGACGACTGGATGCTCTACGGCCCCGATCGCGACCGCTGGACCCGGCGCTTCGCCGGCCGGCCCGGGCTCGCCCGCCTCGGAGAGCTCGCCGGGATCCCCACCCGCTTCCACCCGGGGCCGTCCGCCCGCTGGCTGTTCCTCAGCGAGTACAGCCGCCGCCGCGCGCTGACGCGCTGGGAGCTGCCCGACAGCGGGGTGGCCCACGCCGGGGTGGACGGCGGTCGCTTCCCCACGGCGCCGGAGCGCCCATGGGCGTGGCGCCTGGCCTACATCGGCCGGCTCGACCCGCGCAAGGGCATCGACATCGCGGTGCGGGCGCTCCCGCTCCTGCCGGCCGAGGCCCACCTCGCCATCGTCGGCGGAGGGGACGAGGGACACCGCCGCGAGCTCGAGGGGCTCGTGGACCAGCTCGGACTGCGCGAGCGCGTGTCCTTCTCCGAGCGGCCCCATGCCGAGCTGGCCGCGGCCTATGCGGACGCGGACGCGCTGCTCTTCCCGGTCACCTGGGAGGAGCCCTGGGGCCTCGTGCCGCTCGAGGCGATGGCAGTGGGGCGCCCGGTCGTGGCCACGGGTCGCGGGGGCTCGGGCGAGTACCTCGCCGACGGTGAGAACTGCCTGGTCTTCGATCCCGACCAGGGGCCCGAGGCAGTGGCCGCCGCCATCCACCGCATGGCCTCCGACGACGCGCTGCGGGCGCGCCTGCGTGCCGGGGGCCTGGCCACCGCGCGGCGGCTGGGCGAGCGGGCCTGCAACGACGCCCTGCTCGCCGAGCTCGAGACGATGGCGAGGACGCGCCGCCCCGGTGTGGATAATGCCGCCGCATGACGGACAGGCCCGAGATCTCCGTCGCGCTGGCCACGCGCGACCGGCCCGTGCGGCTGCGCTGGCTGCTCAACGCGCTTGCGGAGCAGACGTTGGCGCGAGAGCGCTTCGAGGTCGTGGTGGCCAACGGCTCCACCCGGCCTGAGACGACGCGGCTGCTGGCCGCCCACCCACTCGCCCGCGACGGGGTGCTGCGCCACCTCGACGTGCCCCCCGCCCCTGGCCCCGCCCGCAACCGCAACCACTGCTGGCGCGCGGCTCGCGCACCGCTCGTGCTCTTCACCGACGACGACTGCCGGCCGCCGGCCGACTGGCTGGAGCGCGCGCTCGACGCCGCCCTGCGCCATCCGGGAGCCATCGTCCAGGGGCGCACCACGCCGGACCCGGACGAGGGCGAGATCGTGCACGCCTGCCCGCACGCGCGCACCCAACGTGTGGATCCCCCCACCCCGTTCGCGGAGACCTGCAACATCGCCTACCCGCGCGAGGTGCTCGAGCGCCACGGCGGATTCCACGAGGACGAGCCCCTCCAGGCCTGCGAGGACACCGATCTCGCGCTGCGAGCCCGGGAGTCCGGCACGGACTACGTCGGTGCGCCCGAGATGCTCACCTACCACGCCGTTGACGCCGTCTCGCTGCTGCACCGCGTGCGGGCCAGCGGGCGCTGGGGCGAGCTGCCATGGCTCGTCAAGCGCCACCCCCGGCTGCGGCGCGAGACCTACTACCTGCGGATCTTCTGGACCCCGATCCACCTCTGCACGGCGCTCGCTGTCGCCGGCCTGACGCTGTCACTGCGCCGGCGCGCCGCGCTGACCCTCGTGCTGCCCTGGCTCGTGGCCGACTGGCCGAAGTACGGCGCCGGGGTGCGCGGGCTGCTGCGCTCGCTCACCGAGCTGCCGGGCCATGCCGCCATCGACCTCGCCGAGCTGGCCGTGCTCGCGCGGGGCAGCCTCCGCTATCGCTCCCTGCTCCTGTGAGCGCCGCCGGGCAGCCTGGCGGCGCGCTGCGCGTCGCCCTCCTCACACCCTGCTTCTGGCCGGAGGTGCGCCGGGGGGGAGAGCGCCTGGTGCGCGACCTGGCCGACGGGCTGATCGCCCGCGGCCATCACCCGCGTCTCATCACCTCGCATCCCGGCAGGCCCTCCAAGACCCTGGAGGACGGGCTCGAGATCGTCCGCCACTGGCGCCCGCCGCCGGGGCGGCTCGCGCGGCGCAAGTTCGAGGATCACCTCACCCACCTGCCGTTCACCTACGCCAGCCTGGCGCTGGGCCACGACGACGTGGCCCACGCCGTGTACGTGACCGACGCCGTGGCCGCGGCGCGCTGGTCGAAGAAGAGCGGCAGGCCCTCGATCCACGGCGTGATCGGAGCGCCCGACCGCCAGTACTTCGTGCGCCGGCGCAAGCGCGTGGAGCTATGGGTGGAGGCGTGCCGGGACTGCGACGTGGTCACGGTGCTCAGCAAGGCCGCGGCGGACAACCTCTGGCGCGACCTCGGAGTGGAGTCGCGCGTGATCGCCCCGGGCGTGGACACGTCCGTGTTCACGCCCGGGGAGACGCCCGAGCGCGACGAACGCCCGACCATCTTCTGCGCCTCCGCCATCGACGACCCGATGAAGCGCGTGGGCCTGCTGGTGGAAGCGTTCGCGCTCGTCCGCCGGGAGCGACCGGACGCCCGCCTGCTGCTCAACCGCCCGCGCGACACCGCGCTCGCCGGTCAGGTCACCGGCAACGACGGCGTGGAGCTGCTCGATGCCGCGTCACGGTCCCCGGAGCTGATCGGCGCGTACCGCCGCTCCTGGGTCTGCGCCCTGCCCTCGCTCGGAGAGGCCTTCGGGCTGGTGCTGGCCGAGGCGCTCGCCTGCGGCACCCCCGTGGTGGGGTCCAACGCCGGCGGCATCCCCGAGGTGCTCGGCGGCCGCGACGACGTGGGCCGCCTGTTCGACGAGCGCACGCCCGAGGCGCTCTCGCGCGCGCTGCTGGACGGGCTCGAGCTGGCGGAGGACGACGGCGTACGCGAGCGCTGCCGCGCCCGCGGCGAGGAGCTCTCGCTCGAGAACTGCGTGGCCGAGTACGAGTCGCTCTACCGCGAGCTCATCGCCGCGCGCGCCAGGGCTGGTTGATCCACGACCCGGAGCTCGCGCCGACCCGGAGCTCGCGCCGACCCGGAGCTCGCGCCGACCCGGAGCTCGCGCCGACCCGCGCGAAGGATCCTGCTTTGGGCGTCGTATGCGCCGGCGGTCTCCATTGGTCATCGCAACAGTGGTGCTGTTGAGATGACTGGAATGGAG